>NZ_CAXYKL010000112.1:0-8286 GCF_964277725.1 uncultured Novosphingobium sp.
CCTTTCAGGAGCGCCTCGATATCACTTTCGTCGTTGTAGAGGCCGAAGCTCGCCCGCGCCGTTGCCGACACGCCCAGATGCTGCATCAGCGGCTGGGCACAGTGATGTCCGGCGCGGACCGCCACGCCTTCCTCATCCAAGATAGTGCCGAGATCGTGCGGATGCACCCCGTCCAGCGCGAAACTGGTAATGCCCAGGGCATCGGCCGGACCGAAAACCGTCACGTCGTTGCGCTCGCCCAGAGCCTCGCGCAGCGTGTTGGCAAGCGCGCGCTCATGGCTTTGCGCCACGTCCAGCCCGATCGCTTCCAGCCAGTCGATCGCGGCGGCAAGGCCGATCGCCTCAATGATCATCGGCGTGCCCGCCTCGAACCGCTGAGGCGCGCTCGCGAATGTCGTCTTTTCGAAAGTGACGGTATCGATCATCGCGCCGCCGCCGTGCCAGGGCGGCATGGCATCGAGGATCTCCGCCCGCGCCCACAGTGCGCCAATCCCGGTGGGACCATAGAGCTTGTGCGCGGAGAAGACGTAGAAATCGCAATCGAGCGCCTTCACGTCGAGCTTGATGCGCGGGGCCGCCTGGCAGCCATCCACCAGCAGCTTCGCCCCCACGCCATGCGCCAGATCGGCGGCGCGCTTCACGTCCAGCACCGAGCCCAGCACGTTGGATACATGCGCCAGCGCGACGAGCTTGTGCGCAGAAGTCAGCATCGCTTCTGCCGCATCAAGATCTATCCGGCCATCCTGGGTGAGCGGGCACACGTCGATCGCCACACCGGTGCGTTCGCGCAGAAGCTGCCAGGGCACGATGTTGGAATGATGCTCCAGCATCGAGACCAGGATGCGGTCACCCGCCTTCAGGTTCGCTTCGCCCCAAGTGCTGGCAACGAGGTTGATCGCTTCCGTAGCGCCGCGGGTGAACACCACTTCGCCCTCGTCCGCGCCGATGAAGGCCGCCACGCGCCGCCGCGCGGCCTCGAACCCCAAGGTCATCTCGGCGGAGCGAGCATAGACGCCGCGATGGACGGTGGCATAGTCCACGCCCATCGCCCGCACCGTGGCATCGATCACCGCCTGCGGCTTCTGCGCGGTGGCCGCAGTATCGAGATAGCGCCACGGCGAGCCATCGAGGTTCCACATGCCGGGGAACTGCGCGCGAATGTCGCTGGATACCGAAACGCGCTCGGCACTGTCGACGATGGTTGCGGGGCCGCTCATAGGATCGCCCCAAGACGTGCCAGAGCCTTCTCGCTCAGCATGTCCTCGTTCGCCGCGCCGGCAAAAGCCTCGGCAATGAAAGCCTGCAGCATCAAGCGCTTCGCCTCAGCCGGCGGCAACCCGCGTGACATCAGGTAGAACAGCCCCTGAGCATCCAGCTCACCCACGGCGCAGCCATGGGCGGCCTTCACGTCGTCCGCGTAGATTTCCAGCTCGGGCCGGGCATTGGCGGTGGCGGTACGATCCAGCAACATGGCGCGCACGGACTGCCCCGCGTCGGTCCCGTCCGCCCCGCGTTCAACCGCGATGCGGCCAAGGTATGTGCCCGTGGCATGGCCGGCCAGCACCGTGCGAACGATCTGCGCCGAAGTGGCGTCCAGTGCGGTGTGGGTGACCTCCGTGACGATCTCGACGGTTTCGTGGCCGGTCGCCAGCTGGGCCGCACCCATGGTGAAGTCCGCCTTTTCGCCCAGTCGCACGTCCACCGCGATGCGCCCGAAGCTTGGCCCGGCCAGCAACACGCGCAAGTCGAACCTGGCTGCGGCTTCCAGCGTGATCACCAGATGCCGCGCCACCGTGGCCGCACCGATTTCGACGATGTCCAGCGTGCCGCTCGTCCCAGCCGCAACCACGATCTCTTCGCGCGCGACCGGCCAGACGCCAGCCAACGCGTCGATATCGGAATAGCGGTAGGCTTCGTCCCGCCGCGTGGGAAGCGTCAGCGTGGTCACGCCACAACCGCCTCGTAACCTTCGTCCTCCAGTTGCAGGGCCAGCTCCGGCCCACCGGAGCGCACGATGCGGCCGCCGGCCAGCACATGCACGAAGTCGGGTTTCACATAGTCGAGCAGGCGCTGGTAGTGCGTGATCAGCAGCACCGCCTTGTCAGGCTTGCGCATGATCGCATTGATGCCCTCGCCACAAATGCGCAGCGCGTCGATGTCGAGGCCCGAGTCCGTTTCATCCAGGATCGCCAGCTTGGGATCGAGGATGCCCATCTGCACCATCTCGGCGCGCTTCTTTTCGCCGCCGGAGAAGCCGACGTTCACCGGGCGCTTCAGCATGTCCATGTCCATGCGCAACAGGCCCGCCTGCTCGCGCGCCAGTTTCAGGAACGCGCCGCCTGACAAAGGCTCCTCGCCGCGCCCCTTGCGCTGAGCGTTCGCCGCCTCGCGCAGGAATTGCACGAACGACACGCCGGGTATCTCGACCGGGTATTGGAAGCCCAGGAACAGCCCCGCAGCGGCCCGCTCATGCGGTTCCAGTTCGAGCAGGTCCTGCCCGTCGAACGAAACCGAGCCGCCGGTCACCTCGTACCCGGGACGCCCGCCCAGCGTATAGCCCAGCGTGGACTTGCCCGCGCCGTTAGGCCCCATGATGGCGTGGATTTCGCCCGCGTTGATCGTCAGCGAGAGGCCTTTGAGGATGGGCTTGTCGGCAACGGTGGCCTGGAGATTATCGATCTGAAGCATCAACTTACTTTCCAAATTGTGCCGCAGCGGCAGCCCGGCGCTCGCGAACGCCCTTTATCCAAGAGGGGAAATTCGCCTGCTTTTCCTTGTCCGCGTCATCCAGTGCCGCGAGGAACCCAGCATTTTTTTCCTGTCCCACGATCACCGATTTCCTGGTCGCAGCGCATTGGGCGTGTGCGATGGCAAACACTTCCTCGTCCTTGGCAGCAGTCTTTGAAGCCGCCATCGCCGCCTGCATCATGCAGTAATGGTACGCGATGTAGCCTTTCTGATCAGGCGTAAGCGTGGTTTGCGGAGCTTGTGCAGACGCGGCACCGGCGCCGACAAACATCATTGAGGCAAGCGCGAGCTTAATCACGACGCGTACCCCGATATTGCGGGCGCGATCCGTAAGAAGAACGAGCCGGACCAGAATCGCGCCGTGGTGCTTCGCGTCGGGCGCCGGGCTTGGTGAAAGGCTTGTTCAGCTCGACACTGATGAACTTGGCGACGCTCTCCGGATCATCCAGCACCGCGCTCTCGGCATAGCGCATCACGCGCACGCCCACGTCGGTCAGCTTCTTGTCCTGCAGTGCCTCTACCTCCGCCGTCAGGCCTTCGGGGGACAGCACCACCACCAGCCAGCGCGAGGGGCAGGCAAAATCGACCAGCGTAGTGCCCACGATCGCCTGGCGCGAAATCTTGAATCCGCCCAGCTTCGAATCGCGAAGCTGTTCCCACAATGCGGCTTGCGCGGGGGTGGGAGCCCGGCGTTGCAACCGGGCGCGATCCTTCAACTTGTCGAGCCGTGCGCCGGTGGCGGCAAACCCGGCTTGTGGGTCCGCCTTGGCGGTGGTTTCCTGACTGACGCCGAGGGTCTTGCGTTCGGCTGTCATCAACCCACGCTCCCCTCAAGGCTGATCCCCAGCAGCTTCTGCGCCTCGACCGCGAACTCCATCGGCAGCTGCTGGAGGACTTCCTTGGCGAAGCCGTTGACGATCAGCGCCACCGCCGATTCGGTATCGAGCCCGCGTTGCTGGGCGTAGAATAGCTGGTCGTCACTGATCTTGCTGGTGGTCGCCTCGTGCTCGATCTGCGCGGTGGGGTTCCTCACCTCGATATAGGGTACGGTGTGCGCACCGCAGTCCTTGCCCAGCAGCAGCGAATCGCACTGGGTGAAGTTGCGCACGTTGTCAGCGTTGGCGCCCACGCGCACCAGGCCGCGATAGGTGTTGTTCGACTTGCCGGCCGAGATACCCTTCGAGATGATCGTCGAGCGGCTACCCTTGCCGTTGTGAATCATCTTCGTGCCGGTGTCGGCCTGCTGGTGGTTGTTGGTCACAGCGACCGAGTAGAACTCGCCCACCGAATCCTCGCCGTTCAGCACGCAGCTGGGATACTTCCAGGTGATCGCGCTGCCGGTTTCCACCTGGGTCCAACTGATCTTGCTGCGCGCGCCCTGGCACAGTCCCCGCTTGGTGACGAAATTGTAGATGCCGCCCAGCCCGTCGGCGTTGCCGGGGTACCAGTTCTGCACCGTGGAATACTTGATCTCGGCGTCTTCCATCGCAACCAGTTCCACCACGGCGGCATGAAGCTGGTTCTCGTCACGCATGGGGGCGGTGCAGCCCTCCAGATACGAGACGTAGGAGCCCTTCTCGGCAATGATCAGGGTGCGTTCGAACTGACCGGTATTCTCGGCATTGATGCGGAAATAGGTCGACAGCTCCATCGGGCAGCGCACGCCTTCGGGGATGTAGACAAAGGTGCCGTCCGAGAAGACCGCGCAGTTCAGCGTGGCGAAGTAGTTGTCGTGCACCGGCACCACCCGGCCCAGCCACTTCTTCACGAGCTCGGGATACTCGCGAATCGCCTCGGAGATCGAACGGAAGATGACACCCGCCGATTCCAGCTCGGCGCGGAAGGTGGTGGCGACCGAGACCGAATCGAACACCGCGTCCACCGCGACCTTGCGCGCACCTTCCACCCCGGCGAGCATCTTCTGCTCCTCGATCGGGATGCCCAGCTTTTCGTAGACGCGCAGGATTTCGGGATCGACCTCGTCCAATGAGCCCAGCAGTTCCTTCTTCTTGGGCGCCGCGTAATAATACGCGTCCTGGTAATCGATCGGCGGCACGTTCAGCTTCGCCCAGTCAGGCGGAGTCATCTCCAGCCACTTGGCATAGGCCTTCAGCCGCCACTCCAGCATCCACTCTGGCTCGTTCTTCTTAGCCGAGATGAAGCGAACGGTCTCCTCCGACAAGCCCTTGGGCGCGAATTCCTGCTCGATATCGGCGGACCAGCCGTGCTCGTAATCGGCCACGCGCGCGGCCGCATCGTGGGCGGCCTGATCCTTGAGGAGCGTTTGTTCAGTCATGCTACGAACTCGAGTAAAGGGTTCACGCGGGAGCGGAGACGGGTTGGGGCAAAGGAGCAGCGCGGACCGCGGCGGAAACCGGCCCTGCCACGCGCACGTCCAAAGCCAGGCGAGTCAGCGGAACACCGGCCAGAGCGCCCCGCAAAGCCTCGTTGACCAGCGGCCAGTGCGGCCGGACGGCACATGCGCCCTCTAGGGTGCAATCGTGCCGACCGTGCTCGACGCAGGCGGTCAGCGCGATCGGCCCTTCGACGGCCTCGACAATGTCGGCCACCGAAATCGCAGCGGCCGGGCGCGCCAGCTTCAGGCCACCACCGACCCCACGGGAGGAGCGCAGCAGCCCTGCCCCGGCAAGGCGGCTGACAAGCTTCTGCACGGTGGGCGCAGGCAGCCCGGTTTCTTCTGCCAGCTGGACGGCGGAGACGCGCGCACCACCGCAGTGCCGCGCGGCTGCGGCCATCACGACGACGGCGTAATCTGCCATGCTGGACAAGCGCATGCGAAAGGAGGCCCGTTGCTGGTTTCAGACTGTGATCGGTTGTCCGACTTGCTAAATCGGATCGATCTTCTCTGATTTGAAATAGGCCAATTGCCGCCGCTTTTCAACCACCGCGCAACCACACCGTGTTCCGGACGTTGGAAGCGGACAGAAAAAAGCGGTCTCCCACGCAAAGGCAGGAGACCGCTAAGTGTAAAAGAACTCGAACGCCAATCGGCTTACGAGCCCTTCGGGTCGCGGGCCCTCTCTAGTGGGGCCGAACGGATGTTGCATTGTAGAAACGCGACAACTTGATGGAAAATGGTCAGTTGGGCTCCTTTGTGGATCAATCACTTGGAACCACACCGATTTTCTTGTTAGCACCTGCGGCAATTGAGCCACAGTGGATGAGCGGCTAGAGCCTGCTGCCGTGACTTACGCCCTTATCAAACCGCTGCTCTACCGCCTCGACCCTGAGCGCGCGCATGGCCTTGCAATCAAAGCGGTTTCCGTTTTGCCAGCCGGGCGTGCCCGTCACGGCGGCCCCCTCCAAACCCGAGTCGCCGGCATCGCCTTTCCCAATCCCGTCGGAATGGGCGCCGGCTTCGACAAGGACGCCGTAGCGGCCGACGGATTGTTGCGCGCAAGCTTCGGCTTCGTGGAAGTGGGCACGCTGACGCCACGCCCTCAGGCCGGAAACCCCAAGCCCCGGCTGTTCCGCCTCGTCGAAGATCGTGCCGTGATCAACCGAATGGGCTTCAACAATGGCGGCGTGGCAGCGGCGGTAGCCCGCCTCTCCCGCCGCAAGCGCGAATCGGGCGTGCTGGGCATCAACATCGGCGCCAACAAGGATTCGGCCGATCGAATCGACGATTATCGCCAGGCCTTCCGCGCCGTCGCGCCGCTGGCAGATTATGTGACGATCAACATCTCGTCCCCTAATACCCCTGGCCTGCGCGCGCTGCAGGGCAAGGCCGCGTTGGAGGAACTGCTGGACGCGGTGTTGGAAGAACGCGGCACGCCTGCGTGCAACGTCCCGGTGTTCCTGAAAGTCGCGCCTGATCTGCAACCTGCCGACATCGACGATATCGCCGCCGTCGCCCTCGATCGACGGCTGGATGCGCTGATCGTTTCGAACACGACGATCGCTCGCCCGCCGCTGCGCTCACGCGATGCCGGGGAAAGCGGCGGCCTCTCCGGCGCGCCGCTCAAGTTGGTAGCCCTGCAGCGGCTGCGTGATTTTCGGCGCGCCACGGGCAGTGCGATCCCGCTGATCGGCGTGGGTGGGATCGAGACGGCGGAAGATGCCTGGCAACGTATCCTGGCAGGCGCCAGCCTTATCCAGCTCTATTCGGCCATGGTCTACGAGGGGCCCGGGATCGCCAGGTCCATCAACCGGGGCCTGGAACGGCTGATGCGTCGCGATGGCTTCGCCTCGATCGCGGAGGCCGTGGGATGCGAATGAGGATGACCGCGCGCCTGCTTCCGAGCGTGCTGGGCGCACTGCTGCTTAGCGCCTGCCAGACGACGACGGGCCTTTCGACGCCCGCGCCGCAAGCGCCTCCGTCGCAAGCCGCCCCCGGCGTCGTCAGCGCCGCAGACCCGCGCGCGGCGGCGGCTGGTGTGGAAATCCTGCGCAAAGGCGGCAACGCAACCGATGCCGCGATCGCGACGATGCTGGCGCTCAACGTGGTGGAGCCGCAGAACTCAGGGATCGGCGGCGGTACGTTCTTCGTGCGCAGCAAGAACGGCGCGGTCAGCACGATCGACGGACGGGAAAGCGCGCCTAAAGCCGCGACTGCCAACTGGTTCCTCGATCGCGCAGGCAATCCCCTGCCCGGACGCGAACTGATGGCGGGCGCGCGCAGTGCCGGCGTTCCCGGCGCGGTCGCCACGATGGCCAATGCCCACGCCCGCTTCGGCAAGCTGCCTTGGGCAGACCTGTTCCAGCCGGCGATCAAGCTGGCGCGCGAAGGTTTCGTCGTCACGGCGCGGCTGCATAACGGCCTCGATTTATACGGCCGCCACGTGACCGGCGCCGCCAAATCGCTGTTCTTTCCCGATGGCACGAACGCCGTGGCGATCGGCAGCACGCTGCGGATGCCGCAACTGGCGCAAACCTTTGAACGGCTGGCGAAGGATGGCGGCAAGTCCTTCTACGCCCCTGCCTCGGCGCAGCGAATCGCGGGCGCCCTGTCCATTGCGCCGCGTCCTTCGCCGATGACGGCGGCGGACGTGGCCGGGTATTCGGCGAAGGACCGCGATCAGATCTGCGGCACGTACCGGGTGTACAAAATTTGCGGCATGGGGCCGCCGTCTTCGGGAGGGATCACCGTGCTGATGATCCTGAAGCAGCTGGAGCGGTTCGATATGGCGCGGCTTGGCCGCAACTCGCCCGTTGCCTGGCATCTCCTCGCCGAGTCCGAGCGGCTGGCCTACGCTGATCGCGATATGTACATCGCCGACCCGCAGTTCGTGCAAGTCCCGGTAGCCGGTCTTCTGGACCCCAGCTACCTTGCCAGACGCTCCGCGCTGATCCAGGAAAATCGCAGCCTTTCCGTGATCGAGCCGGGCAAGCCCCAAGGCGCGCCGAAGCGCACTCGCGCGCCAGTGAAGGACGATCCGGGCACCACCCACCTCAGCATCGCCGACGGCAAGGGCGAAGTCGTATCTGTCACCACAACGATCAACGGCTATTTCGGCAGTGGCATCGCGGTGGATGGCTACATGCTCAACAACGAGCTGCCCGATTTCGACGCGGCCC
>NZ_CAXYKL010000113.1:0-3997 GCF_964277725.1 uncultured Novosphingobium sp.
ACGGTGACGCTGACGGTCGCGGCGGCGGCGGGGACGGCCATCGTCGTCGCGGCGAGCAGCGGGATTGAGGGCAGGGTTTTCAGGTTCATCGGCAAGAGCGGACCTTTCGCGGTCAGTGGATGAAGAACAGGGCGATCACCAGCGGTATGGCGAGGCTGAGGCCGACCAGCGGCCAGGTGGACGGGCGATGGCGCGCGTGAAGTTGCAGCAGGATCAGCCCAGTCACCGTGAAGACGAGGCAAGCCCCGGCGAAGACATCGATGAACCAGAACCATGCCGAGCCGGTGTTGCGGCCCTTGTGCAGGTCGTTCAGGTAGGAAACCCAGCCACGCTCGGTGCGCTCCGCGCTGATGGCCCCCGAAGTGCGATCGATGCTGACCCATGCGTCACGGCCGGGGCCGGGCATGGCGACGTAGACCTCGCCCTCATCAGACCAGTCCGCCGCGAAGCCTGACGGGTCCAGCGGTATCGTGCCCGCGATTGCCTGCGCCACGGCGGGGGGCAGGGGGTCATGGCCATCATTGGCGCGGGGCAGGCGCTCCACCATGGCCATCGGCAGCTTCCCGCTGCTTTGCGTCACCACCGGCTCCGCCGCGATCGAGGCGGCGTGGTTCAGCGTGATGCCGGTGATCGCGAACAGCAGCATCGCGGTGAGCGATACCGCGGCGCTGATCCAATGCCAGGTGTGCAGTTGTTTCAGCCAGAACGTGCGCGCCTTGCGGCTTTTGCGCGGCGTGGAAACGGCCTTCGCCGCCGGCTGGGAAGCCCTGAGGCTGACAGGAGGCGGGGCGGTTTCGGCAGCATCCACGGGCGGGCGGGCTTTCTTGGCTAGGCGGACGGATCGCCGGAGAAGGACCACAGGCTGGGAGGCAGCCGGTTTAGGTCTGGACTGCGCTGCTGATAGTGCCTATGCGAATGACTCGCAATAGCCTGATTTGGCATCGGGCGAAGAAGGGGGCACGCATGGCGACGCTGGCATTGAGCCTTACAACAGCAACGAAGGCGGATCGCGCCGGAGGGCGGTTGGCGCTGGAGGCTCCCTCGTTCCGCCCGATAGAGCCTGTCACAGAGGCCGTGGCGTACGAGCGAGCGGTCTATCAGCCGTCCCGTCGCGCCGGACCGGTCGCCGCGCTTGCCTCCGCAGCGGTCCTGCTGGCGACCGGCGCGGCGTTGGCGACGTTGAGCATCGTGGCCCAGCACAAGGAGCAGCAGCGGCTGACCGTAGTGGCGATGAAGCAGCTGGACACTACGCCTCCGCCCCCGCCGCCTCCCGCCAAATCGCTAGACAAGCCGGTCACCCCGCCCGAACAGGCCTTCGTTCCCAAGCCGATGATCACGCTGCCCGCGCCCGGGCCCCAAAAGGTGGCGATGGACTTGCCGCCGCCGATCCAGCCCAGCGTGGTGGAAGCGCCGCGCGTGGCAGTTCCGAACGCGCCGGTGGCGGCCGCCCCGGTCGCGGCGACACCGGTCGAGGGCGGGGACTTGTCCAGTCAGGTGATCTCCGCAAGGCCTCCGGTCTATCCCATCGATGCCCGCCGCCGCCGAGAGCAGGGCACCGTGAAATTGCGCGTCCTCGTCGGCCCGGATGGTCGCGTGGAGGATCTGCAGATCGCGGTCAGCAGCGGCAGCGACCAGTTGGACAAAGCGGCGCTGACCGCCGTGCGCCGCTGGCGCTGGGCTCCGCAAAAGCAGAACGGCCAGCCAGTCGCGGTGCGCGGCATGGTGCCGGTAACCTTCGCTCTGGCCTGAGAAGGCTCTTTTTTCGCACCTGCAACCAAGTCTCTGCATCCAATCCCGTCAGCAGGCATTCTTCCTGCCGGAAACCAGTGCATTGCGGGGAATAGCGACGTGAGCCTTCTGCCTGATCACCTGGAGGGCGGGCGGCCCTATCCGCTGGGCGCGACGTTCGACGGCCTTGGCGTCAATTTCGCGATCTTCTCCGCGCATGCCGAGAAGATCGAGCTTTGCCTGTTCGATGCCAACGGCAAGCGTGAGGTGGCCCGCTTCGCTTTGCCCGAATGCACGGACGAGGTGTGGCATGGCTACCTGCCGAATGCGCGGCCCGGTTTGGTCTACGGCTATCGCGCCCACGGCCCCTACGAGCCGGAACAGGGCCACCGCTTCAACCCGAACAAGCTGCTGCTCGATCCCTACGCACGGCGGCTTTCGGGTAATATCCGCTGGAACGATGTGCTGCACGCCTACCCCTTGCGCAGCCGCCGTGGGGACCTTGCGTTCGACAAGCGCGACAGCGCCCCCGCCATGCCCAAGGCAGTGGTGACGCACGATTTCTTCGATTGGTCGGAAGATCGCCGCCCCAACACGCCCTGGTCGGAGACTGTGATCTACGAGGCGCATGCCAAGGGTCTGACCAAGCTGCTGGAACAGGCGCCGCCGCAGGAACGCGGCACCTTTGCCGGGCTGGCCCACCCCAAAGTGATCGATCACCTCAAGCGCCTGGGCGTCACCGCGCTGGAACTGCTGCCGATCCACGCCTTCACTCAGGACCGGTTCCTGCAGGAAAAGGGCCTGCGCAACTACTGGGGCTATAACACCCTGAATTTCTTCACGCCCGAGCCCAGCTACTTCGCGGACGAAAGCACGCAGGACGAACTGCGCGTGGCCGTGCGGCGGCTCCATGCGGCTGGAATCGAGGTGATCCTGGACGTGGTGTACAACCACAGTTGCGAGGGCAGCGAACTGGGGCCGACGCTCAGCTGGCGCGGGCTGGACAATGCCACGTATTACCGCCTGCTGCCTGACAACAAGCGCTATTGCCTGAACGATACCGGCACCGGCAACACCTTCAACCTAACGCATCCGCGCGTGATCCAGATGGTGGCGGACTCGCTGCGGCACTGGGCTACGTCCTATGGGATCGACGGTTTCCGCTTCGATCTGGGCCTGACGCTGGGCCGCACCGATCATGGCTTCGATCCCAATGCCGCGTTCTTCCATGTCCTGCGGCAGGACCCGATCCTGGGCCGCCTGAAGCTGATTACCGAGCCATGGGATGTTGGCATGGGCGGCTACCAACTCGGTAATTTCCCGCCGGGTTTCGCCGAATGGAACGACAAGTTCCGGGACACCACGCGCCGCTACTGGCGGGGTGACGCGGGCCAGCGGGCGGACCTTGCGGCGCGGCTTTCGGGCTCGGGCGACTTGTTCGATCTACGCGCTCGGCGCCCTTGGGCCTCGGTCAATTTCCTGACCAGCCACGATGGCTATACTCTTGCCGATCTCGCCGCCTACGAGGAGCGGCACAACGAAGCCAATGGCGAGGACAACCGCGACGGGCATGACAA
Organism: uncultured Novosphingobium sp.; assembly: GCF_964277725.1. Taxonomy (NCBI): domain Bacteria; kingdom Pseudomonadati; phylum Pseudomonadota; class Alphaproteobacteria; order Sphingomonadales; family Sphingomonadaceae; genus Novosphingobium; species uncultured Novosphingobium sp. The sequence continues at coordinate 3,306 of NZ_CAXYKL010000113.1, forward strand.
CAACCTCTCGCGCAACTGGGGCGCGGAAGGGCCGACCGACGATCAGGGCATCAAGGATACCCGCGCCAAGGTCCAGCGCTCCATGCTGACGACGTTGCTCGCCTCGCTCGGCACGCCGATGCTGGTGGCGGGCGACGAATTCGGACGCACCCAGGGTGGTAACAACAACGCCTATTGCCAGGATAACGAGATCAGCTGGATCGATTGGTCGCAGCTGGAAACCGAAGAGGGCGCAGCGCTAAACGCCTTCACCTCGCGCCTGATCGGCTTGCGCCGGCAATACGAGGTGCTGCGGTCCGAAGTGTTTCTCTACGGCCAGGATTCGCCGGGTGAAGGCATCAACGATGTCGAGTGGTGGGACGAACGGGGCGAGCAGCTTTCGCCCGAAGATTGGCAGAATCCGGAGGGCCGCGCGCTGTCGATGCGGCGGGCGACCCGTTTGGAGGATGGCCGGGTGGAGGCGATCAACCTGCTGTTGAACGCCAGCAGCGATCCGGTCCTGTTCAAACTGACCCGCACCGTGGCGCAGCGCACCTTGCTGCTGGACAGCGCAAGGCCAGAGGCCGGCGAGGAAACGCTGGACGATGAATACGAACTGGCGGCCCACAGCGCGGCGTTGATCCGCTCGGTGTCGGAATTTCCCGCATGACACAATGCTGGGGGCCACTGGAAATCACGCCGGGGCTTTGGCG
>NZ_CAXYKL010000114.1:0-3840 GCF_964277725.1 uncultured Novosphingobium sp.
TCTCGCCCTGATCAACACCAGCGAACCACTGGCCGATCGCCGAATCGTAGGCGGCGGTGGCGGCGAAGGCGCGGGCGGCCAGCTTCTTGCGGAACGCCAGGTCCGTCGCGCCATCGTTGGCGTCCAGCTGGCCAAGCAGCTCGGCATAGTCGCCCGCATCGGTGACGATGGCGACATAGGCGTGGTTCTTCGCGGCGGAGCGCACCATGGAAGGACCGCCGATGTCGATGTTCTCGATCACCTCGTCCCGCTCCGCACCTTTGGCCACGGTTGCTTCGAAGGGGTAGAGGTTGACCACTACCAGGTCGATCGCGCCGATGCCGTGCTCGTTCATCGCGGCGGCATGTTCGGAATTGTCGCGCACGGCCAGCAGCCCGCCGTGGACCATCGGGTGCAGCGTCTTCACGCGGCCGTCCATCATCTCGGGAAAGCCGGTCAGGTCGGATACGTCCTTCACCGTCAAGCCCGCGTCGCGCAGGGCCTTGGCCGTGCCGCCGGTGGAGACCAGTTCCACGCCGCGCGCCGCCAGTGCCTGCCCCAGTTCGGCCAGCCCGGTCTTGTCCGACACGGAAAGCAAGGCACGGCGGATGGGAACGAGTTGGGTCATGACGGCGTTATCCTGGGTTGCGCAGCGCGCGCTCCCTATAACGGGAAGGCCTCAGGGGGAAGGGCAGATGCGTGTTGGCGAACGTGATCCGGGACCCGTTCAGCCCATCTTCTTCAACAGCCAGCCAAAGTTTCCGCCTCCGCGTGAGACGAGCCCTTGCAGCACCAGCTGCTGCGTCGCCACCGGGCGGCCCTGGCCATCGACCCACAAGCTGTCTTCCAAGGCGATATCGCATCCTGAAGCCACGAACTGCCAGTAGCTGCCGTCCGGCAGGGCCAGGCCTGCGCCTTGGCCGTTCTCGGCCAGTCCCACCTCCACGTCGGGCCCCAGGTGAAAACGGATCGCGAAGCTCACCTTGCCGCGCTTGGCCTTGCGGGTGGAGGGCAGCAGCAGGTCTTCCCCGCGCAATTCGGAGCCATCGTCCCGCAGGATCAGGATGCGCCGATGCGTCAGGCCATAGCGGCCGGCATAGCCGTTGTGGCTGGCCTCCAGCCGGGTAGCGGATGATCCGCCGCTCTCGATCGTGCGGCGCTCGATATCGACTTCGGACACGCCGACGCCGATCGCCCCGTTGATCAGCACGGCGGTAGAGTTGGCATCGTCCAGCGTGAGGGTGGAGTGCGCGGCGGTGGCGCGCAGGCCTTGTTCCAGGCGCAGCGGCAGCAGCCCGCCCGCAGATCCCGCGCCGCCGCAATTGACGATCAGCCGCTGCCCATCGTGCGAAAGCTCGAACGCCAGCGTCGAGGCGCATCCGAAGCGCGCGTGCTTGGGCATCGGCGGCGGCGCGGCATCGAATTGCAGCACCGTGCGCCCGGCCAGCACGCGCTGGTATCCCCATTGGCGCACGTCACGCAAAGGCCGGGTGCGCACGCCGCTGGCCTCGATCAGTTCGACGATCTCATCTTCACCGATCGCCCAGCCGCCCTGCCAGTTGCCCAGCGCGCTGTCGGAGTGGACCAGCGCCAGCAACGGCGGCACCAGCAGGCTGATCATCGCCTCCACCGCCTTGGGCGGATCACGGCGCGTGGCGCGGTAGCAAGCCCGTAGGCGCACCAGCAGCGCGATCGCCTCCATCTGCGCGATCGGGCTGCGGGACAGGACGCCGCCGTCTTCACCCACCAGCTCGCCCAGCGCCTTGATCAGGCCGGCTTCACCGAACAGGCGGCGCGGCTTGCCATCGGGCAGCAACAAGCCCGCGGCGACGATCGCGCACCAACCGGCCACTTCGGCCAGCCCATCCTCGGCATGGCTGACGTTGCGATCCAGCCAGCGCGCGGTTTCGTTCATCGCGCGCAGGGTGCGGGTGCGCAGCGCCTTTTCGCCGGATAGGATCAGCGGCGCATGGATCAGCCAGTGGATCAGGCGCGTGCCGGTGTTGCCCACGCTCCACGCCGGACCCTTGCCGGGCTTGGTGGGCGGCTTGGGATTGGCGTTGAGCCATGTGCCCAGGATGCGCTCCGCCAGCGGGGTGACTTGCGTACGCGGGGCGCAGGCTTCCAGGTCCGCCAGCCAGGTGAAGCCGTGGACCACCCGCTCCAGCGGCGGCGTGACGCGGGCCGCGCCGGCATAGTCGACTTGCGCGATCGGCGTCTTCGCGCCGTGGATCAGGAAATGCCCGGCGCGCAGCGCGGTGCCGGAAACGCGGTTGCCCGGCAGCGGGTTGGTGACGGTGGCCAGCAGTCGCAGCTTGGCCTTCTTGCCCATCGGCGAGACCAGCATGGAGGCGGGCACGCCCAGCCGATAGGCGAAGCGGATCAGGCGTTCACTGGTGCCGATTTCGGGCGCGGTGAAATCCGACAGGGCGAGGGCACGGCCCGGCTCGATCAGTTCCCCGTTGGCCGCCAGTTCGGGTGTCGGCCCGTGATCAGGGCCAGCGTGATCAGGCCTGGCGGCGTCAGACGCGTTGCGATCTTCGTCCTCCAACACGCCCTCCTCTCCCGTCTCGTCCAGCGGTATCGCCCGAGGTTCGCTGCGGTTCCGGGGAGCCGGGCGGGTTCGCGGGCGAAGTGCCTGGACCAATGCGTCAATCCAGGCCCTTGAGGGTGCGGATATTGGCGGCGTATTTCTCAGGCCCGCCCTTGAACGTGGCGGTTCCGGCGACCAGCACGTCCGCCCCGGCATCGATGCAGGAGGGGGCGGTGCCGGCATCGACGCCGCCATCCACTTCCAGGCGAATGTCGCGGCCGGACTTGTCGATCATCTTGCGCACCGCCTCGATCTTCCGAAGCTGGCTGGAGATGAAGCTCTGCCCGCCGAAACCGGGGTTGACGCTCATGATCAGGACCAGGTCGATATCGTCGATCAGATAGTCCAGCATCTTGGCCGGAGTGCCGGGATTGAGCGAGACGCCCGCCAGTTTGCCCAGGTTCTTGATCGCCTGCACGGTGCGGTGGATGTGCGGGCCCGCTTCGGGGTGGACGGTGATGATGTCCGCCCCGGCATTGGCGAAGGCTTCCAGATAGCCGTCCACCGGGGAGATCATCAGATGCACGTCGAACGGCTTGGCGGTGTGGGGCCGCAAGGCCTTTACCACGGCCGGGCCGATTGTGATGTTGGGCACGTAATGGCCGTCCATAACGTCAACGTGGATCCAGTCTGCCCCGGCCGCATCGATGGCGCGAACTTCCTCTCCCAGGCGGGCGAAGTCGGCAGACAGGATGGAGGGGGAAATCAGCGGCACGGCCATGCGGGGATAAATCCTTTATCGGCGAATAGAACACACTATCTTGTGCGGACAAGCCAAGGTGACCCGTTTTCCACACACGATGTCGAATAGCCGCGCCCTTACCATCTTCGGCGCGCATTCGAAGTGGGGATCATCGGGCATCAAGGGAATTCAGTGCGGATTAAGCGCCTGGGTGGCATCCAGGTACGAAGCGCGGGGCTGGAATAAAGAAAAGGCAGGCTTTGGGCCGGGCCTTTGGAAAGATTAGCAGGACATGATCGACAAGACGTATCGGATGCGTGGGCATTCCTTAATGAAATCGACGCTTCTGGCGGGGATGGCCGGTGCTCTGGCGCTGGGCGGCGCCGTTCCGGCCATGGCCCAGTACAAGCAGGAAATCCGCAACGATCTGCGACGCTGCTCTGCAGGCGAAGGCCCCGCCGTGATGGTGACGGTTGACGGCATCACCAGCGGCAGCGGCCTGATGCGCGTGCAGACTTATCGCGGCACCGCGGCGGACTGGCTGCAACACGGCCGCTGGCTTTCGCGCGTGGAAGTGCCCGCGCGC
>NZ_CAXYKL010000115.1:0-8221 GCF_964277725.1 uncultured Novosphingobium sp.
GTGATACGGTTGTGATCTGCGGATCAGAGCTTGCTTGTCAGCTCCGGAACGATCGTGAACAGATCGCCCACCAGGCCGATGTCTGCCACTTGGAAGATCGGTGCGTCCTCGTCCTTGTTGATGGCGATGATGGTCTTGGAATCCTTCATGCCGGCCAAGTGCTGGATCGCGCCGGAGATGCCCACGGCGATGTAGATTTCGGGAGCGACGATCTTGCCGGTCTGGCCGACCTGATAATCGTTGGGGGCAAAGCCCGCGTCCACGGCGGCGCGGCTGGCGCCGACGGCGGCTTTCAGCTTGTCGGCCAGCGGGAAGATGGTTGCCTGGAAGGTGTCCGCATCCTTGAGGGCGCGGCCGCCAGAGACGATGATCTTGGCGCTGGTCAGTTCAGGGCGCTCGTTCTTGGCAAGTTCGGCGCCCACGAAGCTGGACAGGCCAGCATCGCCGGTGCCCGAGATCGCCTCGACCGCGGCCGAACCACCGGTGCTGGCGGCCTTTTCGAACGCGGTGCCGCGCACGGTGATCACCAGCTTGGCGTCGCTGCTTTCCACCGTGGCGATGGCGTTGCCGGCATAGATCGGGCGCGTGAAGGTCTTTTCACCCTCGACCGAGAGGATGTCGGAGATCTGCATCACGTCCAGCAGCGCGGCGACGCGCGGGGCGATGTTCTTGCCGTTGGTGGTGGCGGGTGCGAGGAACGCGTCGTGATCCCCCATCAGCTGGGCGATCAGCGGCGCGACGTTCTCTGCCAGGTTGTTGGCATAGGCCGCGTCGTCCGCCAGGTGAACCTTGGCGACGCCCGCGATCTGCGCGGCGGCATCCGCGGCGGCTTGCGCGCGCTGGCCAACGACCAGCAGGTGGACTTCACCCAGCTTGGCGGCGGCGGTTACGGTGGAAAGCGTGGCGTCCTTGACGGAGGCGTTGTCGTGCTCGACCCAGACTAGCGTCTTCATTGTCTTGTCCTTTCAGCCCTCACCGTTCGGACTTTCGCGTGGCCCGGCCCTGGTCTGCGAGGGCCCGATCCGAACGGGAGGAGATATCAGAGGAACCGGCCTTAGTTGGCGATGCCCATGTCCTTGAGCTTGGCGACCAGCGTGTCGACGTCGGGCACCTTGATGCCGGCGCTGCGCACCGCAGGCTCCGTGACCTTGAGGGTCTTGAGGCGCGGGGCGGTGTCGACGCCGTAATCGGCGGCGCTCTTGGTATCGAGCGGCTTCTTCTTCGCCTTCATGATGTTGGGCAGCGAAGCGTAGCGCGGCTCGTTCAGGCGCAAGTCGGTGGTGACGATCGCGGGCAGCGAGAGCTTCACCGTCTCCAAGCCGCCATCGACCTCGCGCGTGACAGAAACCGAATCGCCCTCGATCTCGACCTTGCTGGCGAAAGTGCCCTGCGGACGGCCGAGCAGCGCGGCGAGCATCTGGCCGGTCTGGTTCGAATCGTCATCGATCGCCTGCTTGCCCAGGATCACCAGGCCGGGGTTCTCCGCCTCGACGATGCCCTTGAGGATCTTGGCGACGGCCAACGGCTCAACCTCGGTTTCGCTTTCCACCAGGATCGCGCGATCGGCGCCCATGGCGAGCGCGGTGCGCAGCGTTTCCTGCGCCTTGGCCGGACCGACCGAAACCGCGATGATTTCCTCGGCCTTGCCCGCTTCCTTCAGGCGGATGGCTTCTTCGACGGCGATCTCGTCGAAGGGGTTCATGCTCATCTTGACGTTCGACAGGTCGACACCGGTGCCGTCCGCCTTGACGCGCGGCTTGACGTTATAATCGATCACCCGCTTCACGGGGACGAGGATCTTCATGTGGTTCGGTCCTCTTTCTGCGGCGGCGCGGCATCGCAAGAGCCACGCGGATAAACGGTTTTGTGCCGCCGCCATTGCGCTCCTTGTGCGCTGCGTCAAGCCCTGCAAAAGGGCGGGAGGGCCGCATCGGCACCTCCGGCCACACCCCAAAAAGCGCGCAAAAAGAAAGGGGGCCGCCGTTTCCGGCGCACCCCCATTCCGTCACTTCGCATTCGTGATGTTGATCAGGCGACCGCCTTGACCTCCGCCACGATCTTCTTCGCTGCATCGCCCAGGTCGTTCGCGGGCACGATCGCCAGGCCGGAATTGGCCAGGATCTGCTTGCCCTGCTCGACGTTGGTGCCTTCGAGGCGCACGACGAGGGGAACCTGCAGGTTCACTTCCTTGGCCGCCGCGACGATACCGTCGGCGATGATGTCGCACTTCATGATGCCGCCGAAGATGTTGACCAGGATGCCCTTCACATTGGGATCGCCCAGGATGATCTTGAACGCCGCGGTCACCTTTTCCTTGTTGGCGCCACCGCCCACGTCGAGGAAGTTGGCCGGGAAGCTGCCGTTCAGCTTGATGATGTCCATCGTCGCCATGGCCAGGCCCGCGCCGTTGACCATGCAGCCGATGTCACCATCCAGCTTGATGTAGGCCAGGTCGTACTTGCTGGCTTCCAGCTCGGCCGGGTCTTCCTCGGTTTCGTCGCGCAGGGCCATCACTTCGGGGTGACGATAGAGCGCGTTCGAATCGAAGCTCATCTTGGTGTCCAGCACCAGCAGGTTGCCGTCCTTGGTCTCGACCAGCGGATTGATCTCCACCATGTCGCAATCGAGGTCGAGGAACGCGGTGTACAGCTGCTTGGCCAGCGTCTGCGCCTGCTTGTTCAGCTCACCGGTAAGGTTGAGGCCGAACGCCACGGCACGGCCGTGGTGCGGCTGGAAGCCTTCTGCCGGATCGATCGTGATGGTATGGATCTTCTCGGGCGTGGAGTGGGCGACTTCCTCGATGTCCATACCGCCTTCGGTCGAGACGATCATGGCGACGCGGCCGGTCGACCGGTCGACCAGCATCGAGAGGTAGTATTCCTTCTCGATGTCGACGCCGTCAGTCACGTACAGGCGGTTCACCTGCTTGCCGGCATCGCCGGTCTGGATGGTGACCAGGGTGTTGCCCAGCATTTCCTTGGCGTTCGCCTCGACCTCTTCGATCGACTTGGAAAGGCGCACACCGCCCTTGGCATCCTGGCCCAGTTCCTTGAACTTGCCCTTGCCGCGACCACCTGCGTGAATCTGCGCCTTCACCACGTAGAGCGGCCCGGGCAGCTGCTTGGCGCCGGCGATCGCTTCTTCCACGGTCAGTGCGGCATGGCCGGCGGGGATCTTCACGCCGTACTTAGCGAGCAGTTCCTTGGCCTGGTATTCATGGATGTTCATCTGCGGTCGCTTTCTACATGGAGTTGCGAATGACAGGCGCGAGCAGGCCCGCGCGGGGAGGAATCCTTTTGCAGTGCCGCATAAGCACATCGGGGGCGCTTGAAAAGGGCCGTGGGGTGGTCGATTAAAGGTAGCGTGCCCGCTTTATCCTTATCTCGATGATTGATCGCGCTCGCCTGGAAGCCATCGTCCGCGAGGGTGGGCGCATCGCGCTCGATTCCTGGCCGGGTGACGGACACGCCTGTGAGGTGTGGGATAAGGCCGATACCAGCCCGGTTTCGGCGGCCGACATCGCGGTGGATACCTTCCTCAAGCGTGAATTGAAGGCACTGCTGCCCTCCGCCGGCTGGCTGTCGGAAGAGACGGCGGACAGCAGCGCCCGGATCGAGCGTTCGCTGACCTGGCTGGTCGATCCGATCGACGGCACGCGCGATTATGTGCGCGGCAGGCCGGGCTGGGCGATTTCGGTGGCGCTGGTCAGCGCATCGCGGCCGCTGCTCGCCTGCCTCTACGCCCCGGCCCGCCGGCGGGAGGAGGGCGGGGAGATCTGGCATGCCGAGGCGGGGCAGGGCGCGTGGCGCAATGGCGAACGGCTGCGCGCCAGCCACCGTCAGGCGCTGCCCGGCGCGCGGGTGCCCGCCAACGCGTTGATGAAGGAGGACGCCGACCTTACGCGAGTCGACCAGCCCAATTCGATCGCGCTGCGCATCGCCATGGTCGCGGCCGACGAGGCGGATCTCCTGGCGACGCTGCGCTGGGGGTACGAATGGGACATCGCCGCCGCCGGACTGATCGCGCGCGAGGCGGGCGCGGCCGTGACGGATGCGTTCGGCAAGCCGCTGAACTACAACAAGCGCGATCCCCGGGCCTTCGGCGTGCTCGTGACCTCCGCCGCCATCCACACCGCCGCCGTAGAGCGCCTGGCCGAGCGGGCGAAACGGCTGGCCTAGACCGAGACGGGCGTGGTTTTGTGAGGGGATGAGCGGCAGACGTGCGCTGTCGCCCGTAGGCGAGCGCGGGATAACGCCAAGGTTTGTTCAAGGCAGGCGTTGCGGCCGGCGCTGGCCTGGCGCGACAGGCTTGGCTCAGCATTCCATCGTGCGACCGGCGAGTGGGGGAACGCGAAAGCAGCACCACACGCTCGGCTTTCAACGTGCAAGACAACCGACGGGAAAAGCTCGCAAAAGCCCGCCGGCCCCATTTCCGGCGCGAGTGCCGGCGGGTTATAGTCTTGCATCGCGGTGCAGGGGCCCGTCTTGAGCACCGGCCGCTTGGTCCGGAACGTCTGACGCCAGCTACGCGCCTTCCGCACCCGCCATGTCGGTCCGTCTTGCGACTGATCCGACGGGTAGGGCGTATAACCTATATGGTTCTAAATGTCAAGATCGCCAGAGCCGCGATGGACTCGTCACACGCACTTTCGCGGAAAATAACGAGGTTTCCGGCTGCGATGCCGACGAGCGCAGAGTGCCGGATGCCAGAGGCCGCGCGACACCTTGGGAAGACGAAGCATAGGTATCGCCCGCACCCGGCCACGAAAAAGGGCGGCACTCGCGCGCCGCCCTTCTCCTTCAATTCTTCGTACGAAAATCAGCGAGCGCGCTGGACGTCGTCCTGCGAAACCGGGGTGATCTTCACTTCGACGCGGCGGTTCTTGGCGCGGCCTTCTGCCGTCGCGTTGTCGGCCACCGGATAGTTCTTGCCCATGCCCTGCGTCTGGATGCGGGCCGAGGAGACGCCGCGACCGATCAGGTAACGAGCCACCGCGTCAGCGCGGCGCTTGGACAAGTCCATGTTGTACTGCGCCGAGCCGGTCGAATCGGTGTGGCCATAAACGTCGATCAGGCTGTCCGGATATTGCACCATGCTCTGTGCCACGCGGTCCAGCGACGCCTGGAACGAGGGGCTGATCTCGGTCGAATCCACCGCGAAGGTCACGTCCGGCAGGTTGACCAGGATGCCGTCACCGCTGTCGGACACGTCGATGCCCGAACCGGCGGTCGATTCGCGCAGTTCGCGGATCTGCTTGTCCTTCTGGTAGCCGATCGCGCCGCCCGCGACGCCGCCGATGCCCGCACCGACGATGCGCGCGGTGCGCCCGCCGATCACGCTGCCCAGCAGATAGCCCAGGCCCGCACCGCCGACGCCGCCGATCGCGGTGCGCGAAACCTTGCGCTCACCGGTGTTGGGATCGGTGACACAGGCGGAAACCGTGACGAGGGAGAGGATTGCGGCAGCGGAAGTAAGCAAGCGGGAGGTCTTCATGGCAGGCCCTTTCTCTTTTCCGGCGTGCGCCCTGTTGCGTCAGTCCCATGCAAACGCCGTCTTGGAACGATAGGCGCGGAACGGATTGCCTTGCGTAAGGTTCCATACGCTGCGTGCAAAGGTGCACGTAGAAGTTGCGCTTCGCGTGTGCGGTATAGTCTGCTAGCTCTGGATCATTGTGACGCCGTTTCCCTGGACTGATCTCCTCATCATTGCCGCACTGATCCTGGTGAACGGCCTGTTTTCCATGTCGGAGCTGGCGATTGTCTCCGCCAAGCCCGCACGCCTGCGCATGGCGGCGGACAAGGGCAGCAAGGCCGCGCGCACCGCGATGGCCCTGGCGGAGGACCCCGGCCGCTTCCTGTCCACCGTGCAGATCGGCATCACGCTGATCGGCATCGTTGCGGGCGCCTACTCCGGCTCCAGCCTGGGCGGTCCGGTGGGAGAGCGGCTGACGGCGCTGGGCCTGCCGCCGCGCTACGCCGGTGAGGCGGGCTTCACCCTGGTGATCATCGCCACGACCTATGCCAGCGTGGTGGTGGGCGAACTGGTGCCCAAGCAACTGGCGTTGCGCACGGCGGAGCCGGTGGCGTTACTGATGGCGCTGCCGATGGCGCTGCTGGCGCGGATCATGGGGCCGTTCGTCTGGCTGCTCGACAATTCCTCCGCGCTGATCCTCAGGCTGCTCTCGGTGCGGCGCGGCGGTGAAGATCAGCTGACAGCGGAAGAGCTGCACATGATCTTCGCCGAAGCCACGCGTTCCGGCGTGATCGAGGAGGGAGAGCGGGCGATGATGGCGGGCGTGATGCGCCTGGCCGACCGCCCGATCCGCGAACTGATGACGCCCCGGCCCGAGATCCACTGGATCGACGCCGCCGCCACGCAGGAACAACTCCTCGCCCGGATCAAGGACACCCCGCACGCGCTGTTGCCGGTGGCGGAGGGTTCGCCCGACAACGTGGTGGGCGTGCTGCGCGTGCGCGAAGTGCTGGCCGCCATCGTCGAGGGCCGCCCGGCGGACATCACCGGCCTGATGCGCCGGCCCGAGGTGATCCCCGACCAGATCGACGCGATGGACGCGCTCAAGGTGCTGCAACGCGCCGAAGTGCCGATGGCGATGGTGCGGGACGAATATGGCCACCTGGAAGGCCTCGTCACCCCCAGCGACGTGCTGGCGGCTATCGCGGGCGATTTCGTCAGCCACCAGGACATCGGCGATCACCCGATGGTGGTGGAGCGCGAGGATGGCTCGATGCTGATCTCCGGCGCGATGCCGGCGGATACCCTGGCCGATCGGCTGGGCATCGACCTGCCCGAAGACCGCGAATTCGCGACGGCGGCGGGCTATGTGCTGGCCGTGCTCAAGCACGTGCCGCAAGAGGGCGAGCACTTCGTCGAGCAGAGCTGGCGCTTCGAGGTGGTCGACATGGACGGCCTTCGGATCGACAAGCTGCTGGTATCGAACGAGAATGCCGATGATGAAGGTGATGGCGTGACCGGGGACGAGTAGGTCCGGGTTGCAACCGACTTCCCAGTTCCCAGCCCAAATCCGTTCGTGTCGAGCGAAGTCGAGACACGCGAACACGGCGCTGACGTATCTCGACTTCGCTCGATACGAACGGGTCTGAGGTATCGTGCCTTAATCTCCCCTCCCGTTTGCAGGAGGGGGACTTGTCGGTTCAGGCCCCGACCGAGGCCTGGGCGTCGCGGCCGTCGCCTTCGGGCGCGGACAGGATCTGCTGGGTCACGCGGCCTTTGGCTACGGTGTGGGTCGCGGTGTCGCCCACGGTGGAGCGGATCGACGGGTCGGACTGGCCGGCCATGCTGAGCGCGTTGCTTTCCACGTCGCTGCGCTGCGCCGGGCCGCCGAACAGTGCGTCCAGCGTCTGGCCCTGAAGCGAATCGTCGGTGGGGCGGGGCACGCCCTGCTGCGGCGGCTTCAGCGCGAAGTCGGGCGGCACCACCAGCGGCGACTGGCGCTGCACCGCGAATTCGTCCGGACGGCCACGGTTGAACAGGCCGCCGCTGGAGCAGCCCGCCAGCATCGATGCGCCCAGGCCCACGAGAGCCAGCTTCGCCAGGTTCGACTTCATCAATTCAACTCTCCGGAAGCGGGTGTCGCCTCGTCAGCCTGCGGCTTTTCGCGCGAAAGCAGGGAGCGGGCAAGGATTATCAGGACGCCGATGGTGATCGCGGCATCGGCGAAATTGAAGATCAGAAAGGGGCGGAACTCACCGAAGTGCAAGTCCGCGTAGTCGACCACGAAACCGTGGTTCCAGCGATCGAGGATGTTGCCTGCCGCGCCGCCGAGCACCAACGCCAGTGGCGCGATATCGGCCAGCAGCCGCTCGCGCAGCATCCACACCGCCACGAACAGCGCGATCGCGCTGGTCATCAGCATCAGCAGGAAGCGCATTTCCACCGAGCCCGCGGTCAGCAGCCCCAGGGAGACGCCGTAGTTTTCGGTCCAGCGGAAATCGAAGAACGGCAGCACTTCCACCACGCGCACGTTGTAGAGGTTAAGGCCCCGGTCCACCCAGATCTTGATGCCCTGGTCGATCGCGAAGACCAGCAGCGCGATCAGGATGCCGATGCCCCGGCGACGCCAGGCCAGCTTGCTGTCCACGGTCATGCTCATGCCGATGCTTCCAGCGTGCTCACCACATCCTCGCAGCGGGCGCAGAGGGCGCCATCGTCCTGAACCTCAGGGAGATGACGCCAGCAACGG
>NZ_CAXYKL010000116.1:0-4355 GCF_964277725.1 uncultured Novosphingobium sp.
GCGGCCTGCGGCGTGCCCGTAATCGATACGATGGGTGCCTGCGGCGGCGCGATCCACTCTCCGGACGAATTCCTGATCGCCTCCTCGCTGGACATGCGCGCGAAGCTGACCGCGCTGGTCATGCATCGCCTCGATCGCAAAGGGCTGCCCGCATGACGTTCCTGGTCCGCACCGCGCATGAGGATGATCTGGCCGCGCTGTATCGCATGGCCAAGGGCACCGGCGGCGGCTTCACCAACCTGCCCCCCGACAAGCCAACGCTGGACGCCAAGCTGAAGCGGACGGCGGAAAGCTTCAGCCGGGAAGACGATGCCCTGGCGGATGACCTGTTCGTGTTCATTCTGGAAGACACTGCCAGCGGCAAGACACGCGGCACGTGCCAGATCATGTCGCAAACCGGCACGCTGCTTCCGTTCTACTCCTACCGCATCGGCCGCATCACCCAGCACTCCAAGGAGCTGGACCGCACCTTCCGCGCCGAAATGCTGACCCTTTGCACCGATCTTGATGGGTCGAGCGAGGTGGGCGGCCTCTACCTCGATCCTACCGAACGGTCGGCCGGCGTAGGCAAGCTGCTCGCCCGCAGCCGCTATCTGTTCATCCGGGCGCACCGCCAGCGCTTTGCCGACCGGACCTTGGCCGAACTGCGCGGCGCGATCGACGACGCCGGCAACTCACCGTTCTGGGACGGTCTTGCCGGACGCTTCTTCGACATGAGCTTTCGCGATGCCGACGAATTCAACGCGCGCAAGGGCAACCAGTTCATCGCCGATCTCATGCCCAAGCACCCGATCTATACCGCGCTGCTGCCGGAAAGCGCGCGGCAAGTGATGGGCCAGCCGCACTACTCCGGCCGCCCCGCCATGCGCATGCTGGAGAACGAGGGCTTCTCGTACCAGAACTATGTCGACATCTTTGATGGCGGCCCTTCGATGATCGCGCAAACGGATCGCATCCGCACGATCGTCGAAGCAAGAGATGCGCAGATCGTCGCCATCGGCGAGGGCGAGGTGGGCGAAGAACAACTCATTTCGTGCGGCCGCCTGGGACAATTCCGGGCCTGCCTGGGCCATGTCTCGCGTGTCGCCGGCGGCGTCATCATCGATGGCGAGGCTGCCGACTTGCTGAGAGTTCAGGTTGGCGACACCATCAGCCACGCCCCGGCCTGACCAGCCGGCAGTTCGCTCAATGCCTTTGGATCGCACCTCATGCTGACCGAAATCAACTTCGACGGGATCGTCGGCCCCAGCCACAACTATGCCGGGCTCAGCCTGGGCAACCTGGCGTCCGCGCGTAACTCGGGCCGGGTATCGCGCCCGCGCGACGCGGCGCTGCAAGGGCTGGCCAAGATGCGGCTCAATTTGTCCATGGGGCTGACGCAAGGGTGGTTCATGCCTCATGATCGACCGGACGAGGCCTGGCTGTCGCGCCTGGGCTTCGGTCAGGATCGGGGCATGGAACAAGCCGACGCCGGGCTGCGATATGCCGCGATGTCGGCGTCGGCAATGTGGGCCGCGAACGCCGCCACGGTCAGCCCCGCGCCCGATACCCGGGATGGCCGTTGCCACCTGACTGCCGCCAATCTCGTCACGATGCCGCACCGTAGCCATGAATGGCCCGGCACCCTGGCGCAGTTGCGGTTGGCCTTTGCCGACACCGCGCACTTTGCCGTCCATGAGCCGGTACCGCCGCCTTTCGGAGACGAGGGCGCGGCCAACCACATGCGTCTTTGCGCCAGTCACGGTTCGGCAGGCATCGAGGTGTTCGTCTATGGCCGATCGGGCGGCCCCTTCCCCGTCCGCCAGCATCGCGAGGCCAGCGCTGTCGTTGCCCGGCGCCACGGTCTGGACCCGGAGCGGACGATCCTTGCAGAGCAATCCGAAGAAGCGATCGCGGCGGGCGCCTTTCACAACGATGTCGTGGCCGTCGCCAACGAGATGGTGCTGTTCACGCATGAACAGGCCTTCGCCGATCCCGCCGCCCTCTATGCCCAGCTGCGTGCCAGGCTGCCCGAACTGGTCATCGTCGAAGTGCCCGCCGCCGCTGTCAGTCTGGAACAGGCGATCGCGTCCTATCTTTTCAACGCGCAACTGGTGACGCTGCCCGACGGCGGCATGGCCCTGATCCTGCCCGGAGAAGCGCGGGAGAACGGCGCGGTGTGGGCGTGGCTGCAGCAACTTGTCGCCGGGAACGGACCGATCCGCGCACTGCACGTGGCGGACTTGCGCGAATCCATGGCGAACGGCGGCGGCCCGGCGTGCCTCCGCCTGCGCGTCGTGGTCGATCCAACCACCGTCGACCCGCGCTTCCTCGCCTCCGCCGATCGCATCGCCCAGGTAGAGCGTGTCGTTACACGCCATTGGCCGGAGGAAATAGCGCCCGACGATCTTGCCCGCCCTTCCCTCTGGCAGGCGGTCAAAGCCGCGCGCCTGTCCCTGCTGTCGGAACTCGATCTATCCACTCTCGCTTGAGGACGACAACGATGGGTCGCGTTAACCAAGCCCTTGTTTGTATAACTTTTTAAGCTGTGGATAACTCGGGATACTAATCGGGCTGAGCGCGTTGAGCTTATCGAAAGGGATCTTCGATGAGCGGAATGCTGTTTGCACTCGCCTTGTTTGGCTGCACCGACGATGGCTCCGCATGCCAGCGTCTGGGTTCGACAGAGCAAACTTACGAGAGCCGCGTCGAATGTCTGGCCGCGCAGCGTACGGCGCTGGATAGCGAAGCGGCAATGGAAGCCGATTACCCCAGCATCCTCGCCCAGTGTATGACGCGTTCGCAACTGGCCCGGATCGGCCATGGTCCCGTCAACATCCGCAAAGCCGGCTTCACCATGGCGGACGCCGCAGAGTAAGCCTCAGCCGCGTCCGCGATAGGATTGCACGCCCTGCTCCGGCACCCAAAGGCCGTGCGGCGCAGCGCTTGACTGCCAGAAAACGTCGATCGGGATACCGCCACGCGGATACCAGTATCCGCCGATGCGCAGCCAGATGGGCTTCATTTCGTCGAACAGCCGCTGGCCAATACCGACCGTCACATCCTCGTGAAAGCCGCTGTGGTTGCGGAACGATCCCAGGAACAGCTTGAGGCTCTTGGATTCGACGATCGTCTCCCCCGGCGCATAATCGATCACCAGATGCGCAAAATCGGGTTGGCCCGTCACCGGGCACAGAGATGTGAATTCCGGCGCAGCAAACCGCACCAGATACAGCGAGCCGACACGCGGATTGGGCACATAGTCCAGCCGGGCGTCTTCAGGCGACGACGGAAGGGCGCTTTGTTGGCCCAGATGAATGGGGGAGACTGGCAGTTCGCTCATCTGTATGCCAATGCCGCCAACCCGGCGTGCTGGCAACCTGCCGTGCATGCCGGACAGATTAAGTCGATGTTCAGTCGCCCCCATGCAGCCGCGTCGACGCGCATGGTGGGCAGCGGTTTGGGACGGAGTGGATGTGCATGCGGGCCGCGATCGGCAGACCTTCGCTAAAGACGGCGCTGACGACGACGGCGCTAAAGGGATCGGCGGCGATCGCATTCGCCTGCATCGTCGCGTTGCCTGCGATGGCGCAGGACAGCGGCGCCGTGACCTCCTACCGCCTGCCTGAAGCGGGACAGACCAGTGCCCCCCGCGCCCAGGGGCCGGTCGATCCGGACAACCCTTACGCGCCGCCGTCCAACAGTTCCCCGGTGCGGCCGGTCACCCCCACGCCCTCGGCACCCCAGATCAACCTGCCGCCCGTCACGGCGAGCCCGGCCCCGTCCCGTCAGCCCGCGCGAACCGAGGATGCGCCCCGCTCGCCGCGCCAGCAGGCCAGCCCGACTCCGGAAGCTCGGCAGAGTGAGGCGGCGCCGGCAATCGGATCGGCGCTGCCATCGGATACCCCTGATGCCGCCCCAGCGCCCACGATCGCCACCCCGCCGCCGGTCTTGCCAAGCAGCAATGCCGATGATGCGCCACTGATCCAGGCTCCGGCCAAAAGCGACAGCGACGGTGCGTTCCCATGGTGGGTCGCGGGCCTGGCTGGTGTCGCCGCGCTGGCGGGCGGTGCGTTCTGGATGCGGCGGCGTCGCCAACCGGACTTGATTGAAGAGCCTTTTGCAGAGCCGGTGCCGGTGCCGACAATCGTCCCGCCACGCCAGCCCAGGCCGGTCTTAAACAAAACTGCGGCAGCGCCCACGCCTGCAGCCGCCCCACCCCCGGCGCCACCGCGCGCGCCCGTTGCCCAGCCGGTCACGGCTGGTTTGGACGAGGCGCTGCAACTGTCCGTTGCCTTCACACCGATCGCGGTGCGCCTCTCGCTGGTCTACGCCACGCTGCAGTATGAGGTCACGCTGACCAACGTGGGCGCTGC
>NZ_CAXYKL010000117.1:0-3151 GCF_964277725.1 uncultured Novosphingobium sp.
TCTTGCGCTTGCTGACCGGCACCAACATCTGCATCGCGCCCACTTCGTCGATCACGTCGATCGCCTTGTCGGGCAGCTTGCGGTCGTTGATGTAGCGGGCCGACAGTTCGACCGCGGTCTTGATCGCGTCGGGCGTGTACTTGACCTTGTGGTGATCCTCGAACGCGGTGCGCAGACCCTTCAGGATCTTGATCGTGTCCTCGATCGTCGGCTCGTTCACGTCGATCTTCTGGAAGCGCCGCAGCAGTGCGCGGTCCTTCTCGAAGTGGTTACGGAACTCCTTGTACGTGGTCGAGCCGATGCAGCGGATTGTGCCGCCCGACAGTGCGGGCTTCAGCAGGTTGGACGCGTCCATCGCGCCGCCGCTGGTGGCGCCGGCACCGATCACCGTATGGATCTCGTCGATGAACAGCACCGCGTGGGGCATCTTTTCGAGTTCAGAGACGACCTGCTTCAGCCGCTCCTCGAAGTCACCGCGATAACGGGTGCCGGCCAGCAGCGAGCCCATGTCGAGCGAGTAGATCACCGCTTCTTCCAGCACCTCGGGCACTTCGCCCTCGACGATCTTGCGCGCCAGGCCCTCGGCTATGGCGGTCTTGCCCACGCCCGGATCACCCACGTAAAGCGGGTTGTTCTTGGAGCGGCGGCACAAGATCTGGATCGTGCGATCAACTTCGGGGCCACGGCCGATCAGCGGATCGACCTTGCCCGACAGCGCCTTGTCGTTGAGGTTGACGCAGAACTGGTCGAGCGCGGATTCCTTCTTGTTGCCGCTTTTGCTGTCGCTCTTTTCCTCGGAGGCCTGGGGAGCCTGCTCTTCGGAGCCCTTGGCGTTCTTGTCTTCGATGCGGCGGCCGCCCTTGCCGATGCCGTGGCTGATATAGCTGACGGCATCCAGGCGGCTCATGTCCTGCTGCTGCAGGAAGTAGACCGCATAGCTATCCCGTTCGGAGAAGAGGGCGACCAGCACGTTGGCGCCGGTCACGGTGTCCTTGCCGCTGGACTGCACGTGCAGGATGGCGCGCTGGATCACGCGCTGGAAACCGGCGGTGGGGGCAGGATCGCCCTTTTCCTCAGTTTTCAGTGATTGGTATTCCTGGTCAAGGTACTGGCGCACCACTTCGCTGAGGTCTCCCAGGTCGACGCCGCACGCGGTCATCACTTGGGCCCCATCGGCGTCGTCGATCAACGCGAGCAGCAGATGCTCGAGCGTTGCGTATTCGTGGCTGCGGTCCGACGCATGGGACAGCGCGGCATGCAGCGTCTTTTCCAGGCTTTGCGCGAAACTAGGCATTAGGGTTCTTTCGTTGGAAGGCTGGCGCTCCTTGTCGGGCTGGGAAGGTAATGCCCGAAGGTAAGCGATCGATTGCGACCGATATAGGGAGCCGCTTTTCCCGTTTCGAGATAACGCTCGACGTTCAAGGCTGTTTCGGCCTGAACAGCGCCTGCGCCGCCGTCATGTGCGCCGAGGATTTGTCGCGGTGCGCCTTGATGCGCGCGATCTCGTCTTCCAGAAGAGCGATGCGTGCATCGAGTTCGTCCAGCGAGTAGCGCTCCAGGCTTTCGCTGGTGAGGAGGCTGGCGGCACCGAAGTCACCCTCGGTCGACCGTCGCCGCGGTCGTTCGTCATCGTCCATTGCAGTGCAGCATCCGACTTGAAACTGTCACTGTCAACTGTCCGCGCAGGCTTGCACGAATTTCGTTTCGCCACGCCGCGCGGCTGTGGCAGCAAGCGCCATGGACAACGCCGACGCACCGCAAATCCCCGCGACGATGACCGCGATCGCCATCGAAAAGCCCGGCGGGCCTGAGGTTCTGGTGCCGCGCGACGTCGCGGTTCCGCAGCCGGGCCCGGGGGAAGTGCTGATCAAGGTGGCCTTCGCCGGGGTGAACCGGCCCGACGTCGCGCAACGGACCGGGGCCTATCCGCCGCCGCCGGATGCTTCGCCACTGCCGGGGCTGGAGATTTCGGGCACGGTCGCCCGCCTGGGTGCCGGGGTCGATTCGCTGCTGATCGGCGAGCGGGTCTGCGCCTTGGTCGCGGGCGGGGGCTATGCGCAATACTGCATCGCCGATGCCGCGCTGTGCCTGCCGGTGCCCGATGCCATGCCGCTGGCAGAGGCCGCGGCGCTGCCCGAGGGGCTGTTCACCGTGTGGCACAACGTGTTCGAACGCGGCTGGGCGAGCGAGGGGGAGACGATCCTGGTCCATGGCGGCACCAGCGGCATCGGCACGATGGCGATCAAGCTGGGCAAGCTGTTCGGGCTTACCGTGATCGTCACTTGCGGATCGGCGGCCAAGTGCGACGAGGCCCGCCGGATCGGCGCGGATGATGCTATCGATTACAAGGCGGCAGATTTCGTCAAAGAAGTGCTGGGCATCACCGAGGACCGCGGCGTGGACTTGGTGCTGGACATGATTTCGGGCGACTACGTGCCGCGCAACTTGAAGTGCCTGGCCATGGATGGCCGCCACGTCACCATTGCCGCGCTGGGCGGGCCCAAGGCCGAGCTGAACATGGGCGTGATCATGAGCCGGCGCTATACGCTGACCGGTTCCACCCTGCGCCCGCGTTCGATCGCATTCAAGCGATTGCTGGCGCAGGAAATCGCCGCAAATGTATGGCCGCTGGTGGAAAAAGGCGAGCTACGCCCCGAGATGGACGCGCGCTTCGCCCTGAAGGACGCGGCGGACGCCCACCGCCGAATGGAGGCGGGCGATCACGTCGGGAAGATAGTGCTGGAAGTGTGAGGGATCAGCCGGGGCTGCCGTTATTGCCACCGGAAACTGCCGCGACCAGACCGATCACCGCGAGCAGCCCGATCAACGGGACCCATATCGGAATGGTGCCGAACGAGTCGTCGTTTCGAGCGACGCGCGGCGCTGCAGCTGGAGCCAGTTGCATGCCCCCGGGGTTCCCCACGCCGGCGACTGCGCGGGGAGCCTTGAATGCAATTCGGACCACAAACACCGGACAGCGGCGGGTCGTATTACGCTATCGGTACCGTGACGCTTGCCGAATCTGCCGCGATTGCCTAGATCAACCCGGTACGGCCGCTCCGCAAAGGGGCGGCCCTTGTTGTTTTTGCGCCGGATGCTCTTTCGTTCGTCCGGCATCGATCGGGACCAAGAGACATGAGCCAGCCCACTC
>NZ_CAXYKL010000118.1:0-14741 GCF_964277725.1 uncultured Novosphingobium sp.
CGGTGGGCAGCGTGGGTGAGCGTCTCTCCATAAAAATGCGTTACATGTTCTGATCTTGTCGAGAGAGGACGCGCACCCTACTCCGGTAGGGTGGCGGATGCGGACCCCTCTCTGACCAGCAAGGTTCTGGAACCCAGCGGGCATCCGCGCCCCGGCACCGGCACTTTTTCTCCCTTCCGCTATCCCGTCTTCCGGGCGATCTGGATCGCCAACCTCTTCTCCAACGTCGGCGCGACGATGCAGTCGATCGCGGCGGCCTGGATGATGACGGAGCTGACCACCTCGCATCAACTGGTCGCGCTGGTGCAGTCCTCCGCCACCGTGCCGATCCTGCTGCTGGGTGTGTTCGCCGGTGCGATCGCGGACAATTACGATCGCCGGCAAGTGATGCTGGCCGCGCAGATCGGCATGCTGGTGGTCTCCAGCGCGCTGGCGGCGATGACCTATGCCGGGTGGATCAATCCTGTGCTGCTGCTGGCGTTCACGCTGTCCGTGGGCATCGGCACGGCGCTGAATTCACCCGCATGGCAGGCCTCGGTTCGCCAGCAGGTGGACCCATCGCAATTGCCCCAGGCGATCGCGCTCAATTCGATCTCGTTCAATATCGCCCGCAGCGTCGGCCCGGCGGTCGGCGGTGTGCTGCTGTCGATCTGGGGGCCGCCCTTCGCGTTCCTGATCAACGCGGTGAGCTATATTGGCCTTATCGGCGTGCTGCTGTGGTGGCGGCCCGCGCCGCGCCAGATCGACCGGCGGCCGATCATCCCGGCGGTGCGCGCGGGGCTGAGCTATTGCATTGGATCGCAGCCGCTGCGCCGCATTCTGACGCGCGGCCTGGCGCTGGGAATCGGCCTTTCCGCGTATCAGGCGCTGCTGCCCACGATCGTGAGCGACCAGTTGCATGGTAACGAGACGCAATTCGGGCTGCTGCTGGGCCTGTTCGGCATCGGCTCGATCGCGGCTGCGCCGTTTGTCGGCCCCTTGCGCCGCAAGCTGCACCTGGAGGGGATCCTGGCGGTCGGCTCCCTGCTGTTCGTCTGCGTGATGTCGCTGCTGGCCGAGGTGCATGAGGTTTGGCTCGCGCTGCCCGCAGCGTTTGGCGCAGGGGTCGGTTGGGTGATGATCCTGACTAGCCTGAACACGGCGGTGCAGATGCGCTCTCCCGATGCGATCCTGGGCCGGTGCCTGTCGATCTATCAGGCCGTCACCTTCGGCGGCATGGCGATCGGCTCCTGGGCCTGGGGTGCGCTGGCCGATTGGCGGGGCCTGCCCTTCGCGCTGCACTCGGGCTCGGTCTTCCTGATCGTCTTGTTCCTGGTGCTGCGGGTGACAGCGCCTTTGCCCAAGCCCGGAGAGGGCGTCGTCAAAACCTGACCGCGCGCAAATGCGCACCTTTACCGATTGTTCACCATGTCCCTGCAGAACGCGTTGTCCGATCAGGACGTAGGATAACGGCATGGATAGCTTGCGGGGCCAGTGGACGGATCGGAACGGCGACGAATCGCTGGACGAAGATGACGCGGCGGATGAATTGCCGCCGGTCGCGATCGGCCAGGCGGAACGCAGGCTGCAAGTTCGCGCTTACAACTTCTGGGCCTCGCTGCTGGCGGATCGACGCTTCCCCGCGACGGGCGACCTCAAGCCCGATGCCCTGCCCGAATTCGCGCCTTACGCCGCGCTGCTCGATATTGCCGACAAGGCCGCCGATCCCGGCGTTCTCCATTGCGGCGCGGCCCTGGCAGCCGACTGCAACGGTGACATCCCCGCTACCTTGAGCGGCGCTCCGGAGCATTCCCTGCTGTCGCGCCTGGCCGGCCATCATGGCCAGGTCCTGGGCAGCGAAGCCCCGGTCGGGTTCGAGGCGGAATTCGTCAACGGCCAGGGCGCCACTATCCTGTATCGCGGCATCCTCCTCCCCTTCTCGACCGACGACACCACGATCGATCGCGTGCTGTGCGTGATCAACTGGAAGGAAGTGCTGGAGGCCAGCAGCGCCGCCGCCCTGCAGGACGAGATCGCTTCCCACCTCGATCCTCGGGCTTATTCGGCCGTACGTGCCCATACGCGGCGCTGGACCGATGAGGGCGGCGAAGACGCCGGCGATCAGGCGGAAAACCACCGCGCGCTTTACGAACGGCTGCGCTGCGCACCCAGCATTCCGCTGTCGGCGATCTCCACCGATGGCACCGAGTTCACCCTGCTGCTCGCTCGGCGCGATTCGGACCGTGGCATGTCGATCATCGGTGAGGTTTCGGAAGAGCCCCGCGTCATCGCCCGCGCCGCGCGGCGTCTTCTCGCCCACTGAAGCGCCTGCCTGATCGGACGCTCGACGGCTGCGTTCGGGACGGGCATGATCGGGCGGTGACGATATCCCCGCTTCAGCGCCGGTTCACGGCGGCCATGCTTGCGTTCCGGCCCATGCATTTCTCCCGGCTTCCGGCCTATCTCCTCGCCTTCCTGTCGCTGCTGCTGTCCGTTCCGGCAGCGGCGCAATCGATCTTGCGCGATGCCGAGACGGAGGCCCTGTTCCGCGACATGTCGCGCCCGATCATCGCGGCGACCGGGCTGGATCCCAAGAACGTCGATATCGTGCTGGTCAACGATCCCGATGTGAACGCCTTCGTCGCGGGCGGGCAGGCGGTCTATGTCAACTCAGGCCTGATCAACGAGGCGAACTCGGCCAATCAGGTGCAAGGCGTGATCGCGCACGAACTGGGCCACGTCACCGGCGGCCACGCCGTGCTGAACGTGGGCGGCAAGGCGGCGACCAACATCAGCCTGCTTTCGCTGCTGCTGGGCGCGGCGGCGGCGGCGGCCGGCGGGGGCGAAGCGGCGATGGGCGTGCTGATGGCGGGCCAGCAGGCGGCGATGGGCAAGTTCCTGGCCTACAACCGCTCGCAAGAGGCCAGCGCCGATGCCGCCGGCGCCAGCTATCTGTCCAAGGCCGGGATCACCGGCAAGGGCTCGATCGAATTCTTCCAGAAGCTGCAGAACCTGGAGTTCCGCCACGGCTACCGCCCGGCGGCAGGGGACGAGTTCTACAGCTCGCACCCGATGACGGCGGATCGCATCGCCACGCTGACCGATACCTATCAGGCCGATCCGGCGTGGAACAAGCCCAGCGACCCCCGGATCGAAGAGCGTTTCACCCGCGTGAAGGCCAAGCTTTACGGCTTCCTGGCCGAGCCCAAGGACACGCTGCGCGCCTATCCGCTGACCGACAGTTCGGTGCCCGCCCACTATGCCCGGGCCTATGCCTATCACAAGGACTCGCAGCTCGATCGGGCCACGGCAGAGGCGGATGCCCTGCTGATGACCGCGCCCAATGATCCCTATTTCCTGGAACTGAAAGGCCAGATCCTGCTGGAGGCCGGCAAGCCTGCCGAAGCGCTCGCCTCGCTGCGCCGCGCGGTGGAGCTGACCGGCAATCAGCCGCTGATCGCCACGCTGTTCGGCCACGCCCTGATCGCCACCGAGGACCGGAAGAACTTCGCCGAGGCGCAGCAGGTGCTGAAAGCGGCGGTGGCGCGCGATCGGGAGAACCCGTTCGCGTGGTACCAGCTGGGTGTCATCTACGCCAACCAGGGCGACATTCCCCGCGCCCGGCTCGCCAGCGCCGAGCAGCAGGTGCTGAACGGGCGCATGGCCGAGGCGCTGGCCAGTGCGCGGGCGGCCGAAATGGGCCTGCCTGAAAACTCGCCCGACTGGCTGCGCGCGCAGGATATCGAGTTCCAGGCCCGCGCCGAGATTGAGCGTAGCCGCAAAGGCAAGTAGGCCGCCGCGATGACCACACGAAAGGATTCGCCCTCGGGCAGCGGGCGTATCGCCTTGATCATCGCGCTGATGGCGGTGGCCGGGGTCGGCGGCTGGTTCGCCCATCGCCAACTGGCCCCCGCATCGGACAAGGCGGCGGTGGAGCGAATCGTGCGCTCCTACATCCTCGAACATCCCGAAATCCTGCCCGAGGCGATGGAGAACCTGCAGCGCAATCAGAACCGCGGGCAACTGGCCGCGGTGCGTGCGCCGGTGAACCAGCCCTTCCCCGGCGCGGTGCTGGGCAATCCGCGCGGCTCTGTCACCCTGGTGGAGTTCACCGACTATGCCTGCGGCTTCTGCCGCAAGTCTTTGAGCGATCTGGATGCCTTGGTGAAGGCCAACCCGGACTTGCGCGTGGTGGTGCGCGAACTGCCGATCATCAACCCACAGAGCGCGCCCGCCGCCAAGATGGCGCTCGCCGCAGCCGAGCAGGGCAGATACGCGCAGTTCCATCAGGCGATGTTCGCCGCCGGCCAGCTTGATTCTGCCGCGATCGACGCAGCGGCACTCGCTTCCGGACTGGACCTTGCCCGGGCCCGGAAGGTGGCCGCCAGCGCGCCCGTGGCGCAGGAGCTGCAACGCAACCTGGCACTGGCGCAGAAGCTGGGCTTTGGCGGCACGCCCAGCTGGGTGGCCGGAGATCAGCTGATCTCCGGCGCGGTCGGCTTCGACAAGCTGGCAGAGGCGGTCAAGGCCGCGCGGCCAAGCTAACGCCGCTGCCCTCTTGTCCCGGCGCTGAACCCAAAGGATTCCCGCGACCGCGCTTTTGCGCTACGAATCGGTGCAATGGCCGTCCTACCCATCAAGCCGATCCCGTTTTTCGCCAACAAGAACCAGGCTTTCTGGCGCTTGCAAGCGGTGGGCTGGGCGGGCGCGATGCTGCTGCGCGCGATGTCCGCGATCGCCAACGATCAACCGCTGACCTTCCTGGTGATCGTGCTGATCGGCACGATGACGGGGTTTTCGATCTCGCTGGTGCTGGCCGTGATCTTCCGCGCGCTGATCCCGCAGCGCCCGATCGTCACCTGGGGTGTCACCGTCCTGGCGATCCCGATCGCGGTGGGGCTTTACGCCTTCGTCGATGCCTGGGTGATCTGGCTCTACCGTGCAGAGGCGCAGGCAAGCTTCGCCCAGTTGTTCATCGGGTACTTCTATTATGATGCCACGCTGCTGGGGGCCTGGTCTGCGCTGTACTACGCGATCAACTTCTACCTCACCGTGGAAGAGCAGAACGACCAGCTGCTGCGGCTGGAAAACCAGGCCACGCAGGCGCAGCTGGCCATGCTGCGCTATCAGTTGAACCCGCACTTTCTGTTCAACACGCTCAATTCGATCTCGACGCTGGTGCTGCTCAAGCAGACCGAGCCGGCGAACGCGATGCTCAGCCGCCTATCCTCGTTCCTGCGCTACACCCTGATCAACAAGCCTTCCGCCCGCGTCACGGTGGAGCAGGAGGTGGAGACGCTCAAGCTGTACCTGGGCATCGAACTGATGCGCTTCGAAGAGCGGCTGCGCACCACGTTTGATATCGCGCCGGAAACGCAGGAGGGCCTGCTGCCTTCGCTGCTGCTGCAGCCCCTGGTCGAAAACGCGATCAAGTATGCCGTCAGCCAGCAGGAAAGCGGGGCCGAGATCACCATCTCCACGCAACTCATCGGCTCGACGCTTCGCATCGTCGTCTCGGATACGGGCCCGGGCTTGCAAACCTCCACCACCGACAACAGGCTGTCGGGCATGACATATGATGGTGGGGAGCCGGTTTCGACCGGCGTTGGGCTGTCGAACATCCGGGACCGGCTGTTCCAGGCTTA
The DNA here is from genome assembly GCF_964277725.1 of uncultured Novosphingobium sp. Taxonomy (NCBI): domain Bacteria; kingdom Pseudomonadati; phylum Pseudomonadota; class Alphaproteobacteria; order Sphingomonadales; family Sphingomonadaceae; genus Novosphingobium; species uncultured Novosphingobium sp. The sequence continues at coordinate 5,625 of NZ_CAXYKL010000118.1, forward strand.
TGGCGAAGAACACCGTTTCGAAACGATGGATCCGCCCGAGGGTGGCTTTGCTGTCGTGATCGAACTGCCGTTCGAGCGGGCTCCGTCGCCCAGCGCCGACGCTACGGCTCCGCAACTCGCCACCGCCACCGCTCGCTGATACACTGCGCCCAAGCACCCTGCCGGAGCGGGTCATCCTTCGTTCAAGCTGAAACCTTGATGGGGACCGCGCGTTCCAGCGCCGGAGATTTCACTGCATGACCATTCGTACCATCCTCGTCGACGACGAGAAGCTCGCGATCCAGGGGCTCCAGCTGCGCCTGGAAAAGTACACCGACGTCGAGATCATCGATACCTGCTCCAACGGGCGCGAGGCTATCCGCAAGATCAAGACGGAAAAGCCCGACCTGGTCTTCCTCGACATCCAGATGCCTGGTTTCGATGGCTTTTCCGTGGTGAAGGGCGTGATGGAGATCGAGCCTCCGCTGTTCGTCTTCGTCACCGCTTATCAGGAACATGCCGTCCGCGCTTTCGAGGCGAACGCGGTGAATTACCTGATGAAGCCGGTCGAGGATGACAAGCTGGCGGACACTCTCGCCCGCGTCCGCACCCGCCTGGCCGAGAAGCGCTCGGCCGAGGAAGCGGAAAAATTAAAGACGGTGCTTGCCGAAGTCGCCCCGGACGCGATCGATGCGATTCCCGAGGAAACCGATCCCAGCTCGGACCGCTATGAAAAGCTGATCAACATCAAGGATCGCGGGCAGATCTTCCGCATCGATGTCGATTCGATCGAACATATCGAAGCTGCGGGCGACTATATGTGCATCCGCACCGCCGACAATTCGCTGATCTTGCGCGAAACGATGAAGGATCTTGAGCGCCGCCTCGATCCCCGCGTGTTCCAGCGCGTGCATCGCTCCACCATCGTCAACCTCAATCAGGTCCGCCAGGTGAAGCCGCACACCAATGGGGAGTGCTTCCTGGTGCTGGATTCGGGCGCACAAGTGAAAGTCAGCCGCAGCTACCGCGACGTGATCGCGCGCTTCGTTCACTAAACGCGCTCAGGCGGCCTGCCCAAGCCAGACCGGCGGGGACAAGCTAGACCGTCTCGACCCCGTTCGTGTCGAGCGGGGAATGCGTATTCCTGCCCTTGCAAAACTCTCATCGCCGCTTGCGGGAATGACGAGGGCTGGCGCACATCGCCCCTCGACAACCCCCTCCACCCGCGCGAAAGACGGCGGCGATGACAGCTTTCACCCTCCCCGGCTTCGATCTCGACGCCTTCGTTTCCGCCACTCTCGATGAAGACCTCGGCATCGGCCTGCCCGGCGGCGGGCGGGACGTCACGTCCGAGAGCGTGATAGACGCCGACGCGCGGTTTTCCGGCGTGATGGACTCGCGCGATGCGATCACCGTCGCCGGTCTGCCGATCGCCGCCGCGTTCTTCCGCCGCCTCGATCCCGCGATGGCGGTAGAGGTACTGGTGGAGGAAGGCGCACAAGTGCAACCGGGAACCAAGCTGATGCGGCTGACCGGGCAGGCCCGCGCGATGCTGACCGCTGAGCGTTCGGCGCTCAACACCGTGCAGCACTTGTCCGGCATCGCCACGATGACCCGCACGTATGTGGATGCGATGGGCGGCCATGCGACGCTGCTGGATACCCGCAAGACCATCCCCGGCCTTCGCCACCTGGAAAAGTACGCCACGCGCCAGGGCGGGGCCAGGAATCACCGCATGGGCCTGTGGGACGCGGCGATGATCAAGGACAACCACGTCCTCGTCGCCGGCGGCGTCGGGCCTGCCGTAGCGCGCGCCAAGGCGGCGGGCGTGGCCCAGGTGATCTGCGAGGTCGACAACCTCGACCAGATCGAACCCGCGCTGGCCGCCGGAGCCGATCATCTGCTGCTCGACAACATGGGTCCAGACACGCTGCGCCAAGCTGTCGCTCTGGTCGCCGGGCGCGTGCCCACCGAAGCGTCTGGCGGCGTCAACCTGCAGACCATCGGCCCGATCGCCGCCACCGGCGTCACCTTCGTTTCCGTAGGCCGTCTCACCCAGAGCGCGCCCGCCGCCGATATCGGACTGGATTTCACGCCGCTATGAAGGCCCTGCTCGCCATAGCGGCACTGCTGCCGGTACCGGCCTTCGCACAAGCCTATCAATGTGCGCCGCCTACGCGAATCGAGCCGATCCCCCGGATCGAGGCCGATGCGCCGCCGCGCCCTTCCCCCATCAGCGGCTATACGCTGTCTGCCAGTTGGTCTCCCGATTACTGCAAGACCAGCCGCGATACCGCCTCGATGCAATGCTCCGGGCGGGACGGCCGCTTCGGCTTCGTGCTGCACGGCCTTTGGCCCGAATCGCGCGGCCCCTATCCACAGTGGTGCGCCACCCGCTTGGCGCCTACACCCGCGGATGTCCGGCCCCATCTATGCATGACGCCCTCCACCCGCCTGCTGGCGCATGAATGGGCCAAGCACGGCAGCTGCATGGCCAAGACGCCCGCGCAGTATTATCGCGCAGCCAATGCGCTGTGGCGCTCTATCCGGTGGTTCGACGCCGATCGCCTTTCGCGCAAACAGGACCTGACGGCGGGAGATTTGCGGCAGGAATTCGTGCGCCTCAATCCCGCGTGGAAGCCAGAGCAAGTTGGCGTGAAGGTCAGCCGCACGGGTTGGCTGCGCGAAGTGCAGCTGTGCTACTCGCGCCGCTTCCTGCCCGAGCGCTGCGACCGCAGGCACTTCGGCCCGGCGGACAGCGCCAAGCTGAAAATCTGGCGCGGGCTCTAGGGCGTATCGACATTCAGAAGATGACGTGCCGAAAATGGTAGTTTCGCGTGATCCGGAGCACAGCGGACTTTTGGTCCGTGAGCTCCGGAAGCGCGCGGAACCGCCATTTGCAGGCCGTCAGGGCTGAATGTCGGTACGCTCTAGCGCCGCTCCTGGAAGAACCGGCGCAGCATGTCCGCCGCCTGCGCCTCCCCCATGCCCGAATAGACTTCTGGGCGGTGCAGGCATTGCGGGTGATCGAATATCCGCGCGCCATGCTCCACCGCGCCACCCTTGGGATCGGCTGCCGCATAGTACAGCCGCGAAACGCGCGCATGGACGATCGCGCCCGCACACATCGCGCAAGGCTCCAACGTCACCCAAAGCTCGCAGCCATCCAGCCGCTCGTTGCCCAGAGCCAGCGCGGCTGCGCGAATCGCTTCGATCTCGGCATGAGAGGTGGGATCGTGCCGCCCGCGTGGCGCATTGCGGCCCGTGGCGATGACCTGGCCCTGCTTGACGATCACCGCGCCTATCGGCACTTCGCCCGCTGCGGCCGCCTGGCGGGCCTGTTCCAGCGCGAAAGCCATGGGTTCGGGAAGGGGCCAACTGGCGGTCATGGCGATGCGCTAGCGCCTTGCAGGCCTGTGCACAACTTGACCCCGCCGATGTGAATCGCTAAGGGCGCGCCTTCCCGTTTTACACGGCACCGATTTTTTTCGAGCGAGAAGACACATGTCCCGTATTTGCGAACTGACTGGTAAGAGCCGCCAGGTCGGCTGCAACGTCAGCCACGCCAACAACAAGACCAAGCGCGTCTACCTGCCTAACCTGCAGAACGTCACGCTGATGTCGGACGGTCTGGAGCGCAGCTTCAAGTTCCGCGTCTCGACGCATGGCCTGCGCTCGGTTGAGCACAACGGCGGCCTCGACAACTGGCTGCTCAAGGCTGGTGACGAGAAGCTGAGCACGCGCGCCCTCAAGGTGAAGCGCGAGCTTAAGAAGAAGCAGGCCGCCTGATCCGGCTGCCCCGCCACGGCGGGGCGCTGATCGGCGAAGCAACAGGCGTGCGGAGCGATCCGCGCGCCTTTTTGCGTTTATCCGACTGCATCAGGATGCGACACTCTCCGTTCGTGTCGAGCGAAGTCGAGACCCGCTGATCTCGCGCAACTCTAGCTCGACTTCGATCGAAACGAACCGAAAGGGGCTAGGCCTCAGCCCGGCAAGTCCTTCAGATCGACGACCAGCTTCCACAGCAGTGTGCGTTGCAGCCGCGTCTGGTTGTCGTCAGAGATTAGCCAGACGATCAGCGTGCCGTTTTTCTGCGGCACGACGGCCAGGCCTTCGAAATTGTCGACCGGCAATGTCGAGGCCAACCGCGCCACTTCCGTGACGCGCCAAGTGGCACCTTTGCGGATGTGCCGGGGATCGCCGATGGCAAGGCGGCCGGCGAAGCGCTCGGGCAGCGGCCAGATCAGCGTGCGCATCAGCACCAGGACACGCCCGTCGGGCAACTGGCTCATATCCACGGGATCGAACGCGGTGGGGCCCTGGAAGGTGAAACGCTGCCCGGCCTCGGGGCGGCGCACCGGGTCGCCGGGGAACACCACGCCATCATGCCGGCTGGGCCAGAACCAGTTGCGCGCCCCTTCCGAGAGCGCCACGAAGCGGCCATCTGCCAGGCGCAGCATGGCCTCCGGTCCGGAATTCAGGCCCCAATGCGCCATGCTGGAGGGCGCGGCGCGGCCGGTTTCTCGCCAGTTCGGACCCAGGCGGACGAAGGCGTTGCGGTATTCCAGCCCCAGCCAGATCTGCCCCGTGCGCGGGTCTCGCGTCGCCGACTCGCTATCGACGCCGCGCTTGTCGTTGCGCGGATCCTTCAGCAGATCGCCGTGCTTGGGCGTGTAGCGCTGGTCACCGCCGGGCGGCATGAAAGTGAGGAAGCGGCCGAAATCCGAGATCGCCAGCAACCGCCCGTCGGGCAACGCGAGCAAGGCCGAATACCCGCCGAAGCGATAGTCCCCCAGTTTCATCTCCCACGCCCCCGCCAGGCGGAAGGGGCCGAGGTGCGCTTGCAACTTGTCGGGCGGGGGCAATTTCAGGGCGGTGAAATGCAGCGTATCGTTGGGCACGACCAGAACGCGCTCGGAGCGGGCCCACGTCGTCAAAGCCACGCCAAGCAGCAGGATCAGTAGAGCGATGGTGCGCCGCACAAAGGGTCTGATAAGGCCGTCGCCACCGGGTGCAAGCCCGTCCGCAGCCGTGGCGGAGGGATAAACCCTATCGAGGTAGCAAGTCGGCTACCTCGCCGGCCCGGTCAGCAGGATCGGATCGATGCGCGCGTCGTTCCATTTGACCGACCAATGCAGGTGCGGACCCGTCGCGCGACCCGTGGCGCCGATGCGACCGATCACCTGCCCCTGCTTCACATGCTCCCCCTGGCGCACCAGAATCTGAGAGCAATGCAGGAAGGCGCTGTTCAGCCCCATGCCATGGTCGATCATCAGCAAATTGCCCTCCAGCGTGAAGGGCTTGGTCGCGGCCAGGATCACCACGCCGTCCGCCGGGGCGACAAAGGCCGTGCCCGCGCCGCCCGCCAGATCCAGGCCGGAATGATAGGCCGCCGGTTCACCGCGATAGATCCGCTGAGAGCCGAACTGCCCGGAAATGCGCGCCCGGACCGGCAGGATGAAGTCCTGCCGCCAGCCCATGGCATCGGTCTGGCGAGCACGAGCGGCGTCGATCTGGGCGAGTTCGGGCTTGCGCAAAGCCAGATAGGCCTCGGTCGGGCCCGCCTCGCGCCGGGCGACGTTGATACGCTCTATCCGCCAGGCGCGCGGGGCGATCGCCAGCTTGCGCACCACCTGCTCACCAGAGCGCAGCCCGGCGGTCAACGTGGCGGTCGGGGCGGCATCGCGATCGAAGGCGACGAAAAACGTTCCGTCCGCCGCGAACGGCACCGGCTTGCCATCCAGCGACAGGCTGTAGGTTCCGGCAGGCACCGTGCCCTTGGCCCAGCCGCCCTGCGTCAGCTCACCGGCAAAGGCGAAGGTGGAAGGACGGCCCGGCACGAAAGTCGGCCCGCCGTCTCCGGGCAAAGTGGCCGGCTCGGCGCCGCCAGGGCTGTTTGGCGATGGCGCGACGGGCGGCCCGCTGCTGCAGGCGGCCAGCATCATCACGGTCAGGGCCGCAGCAGCACGCAAGCGCAAGGCGTTCATCCCTGCCCGAGCATTCGGCGTGTCGCGATTTCGGGCGAAGCGTAGGCCTCCTGCCGTTCCACGCTCCAATAGCGCAACACGTCCAGCGGGATCTTCTCGGCGGTGACCGCGCACAGGACATGATTGCCCGGGCTCAGCACGCGAAAACCGTTGGGACCATAACGCAGGGTGGCGGGGCGATCGGCGGCAGACATCAGCATGGACAAGCGACTAGCAGAAGCCCTTCCTCAGAACAAATCGCCTTGCTGCTGCTGCGCCTCCTTTTGCCGCACCGCGCGGCGGGGAGGCGGGGCCGGCGATGACGGTCGCGGTGGATCGATCGGCGCGTCGCCCGGCGTGACGGTAAGCGCACCGTCGCGGAACTTGAGGACGAGCGAGGTCTCGCGCTCGGCCAAGGCCTTGCTGGTGAGGGTGTGGCCGGAGGCATCCGTGACGCGCGCAAAACCGCGCTGCAGCGGCTTGTCAGGATCGAGTTGCGGCAGCACCCGCGCCACCGGGGCGAAATGGCGCGCCGCTGCCTCGAATCGGCGCTGCAGCAGGAGAGGCGTCACGCCCGTACGGACCAACCGCTCCTCCGCCCGCTCCACCCGGTGGCGCAGCAGCGGGAGCGACAGGCGCGCGCCCTGGGCCTCCAACCGCGCCCCGGCCTGGCCCGCGCGCTCGCGCAGCGCGCGACGCAGTCGCTCGCCAGCCTCGTCCAACCGCTGCGCCTTGGCAGCCAGCAGTGCCTCGGGCTTGGGCAGATGACGCACCCGCGCCTCCAGCCGCTCGCGGCCAAGGCTGACGGGACGCAAAGCGCAGTGCCGCTTGCGCGAGGCGAGGTCCGCCAGCGTCGCCGCCAGTTCCGCGCGCACCGGCACCGCCATCTCGGCCGCGGCGGTGGGCGTGGGTGCGCGGCGGTCGGCGGCGTGATCGCACAAGGTGGTGTCCGTCTCGTGCCCCACCGCCGAGATGATCGGGATCGTGCATTCCGCCACTGCGCGCACGACGATCTCTTCGTTGAAAGACCACAAATCCTCGATCGAGCCGCCCCCGCGCGCCACGATCACAAGGTCTGGACGCGGCACTGCGCCGCCTGCGGGCATGGCAGAGAAGCCGCGCACTGCCGCCGCCACTTGCTCTGCCGCGCCTTGCCCCTGCACCAGCACCGGCCAGACCAGCACGCGGCTGGGAAAACGATCCGCCAGCCGATGCAGGATATCGCGAATCACCGCGCCGGTGGGCGATGTCACCACGCCGATGGTCCGTGGCAGGAACGGCAGCGGCTTCTTGCGCTCGACCGAGAACAGCCCTTCGGCGGCAAGCCGCGCGCGCAGTTTCTCCAGCAAAGCCAGCAACGCGCCCTCGCCGGCGATCTCCATCGATTCGACGACGATCTGGTACTTGGAGCGACCGGGGTACGTCGTCAGCTTGCCGGTGGCGATCACCTCCACCCCGTCTTCGGGCCGGAAGGCGAGCCGCTGGGCACCGCCTTTCCACATCACCCCGTCGATCACTGCCTTGTCATCCTTGAGGCAGCAGTAGAGGTGGCCCGACGCAGCGCGTTTCACGCCCGAAAGCTCGCCGCGCAGGCGCACGAAACCGAAGCGATCCTCCACCGTCCGCTTCAACCGTGCGGAAAGTTCGCTGATCGACAGTGGCTCGGCGTTGTCCCCCGGCGTGGCCTTGGCTAGGAGCGGCGCTTTCCGGTCGATCGCATCGTCCTCGTCATCGAAAGGCAGCGCCATGAACATCCTTCTGCTAGGCTCGGGGGGCCGTGAACATGCGCTGGCCTGGAAGCTGGCGCAATCCCCGCTGTGCGGCACGCTCCATGCGGCGCCGGGCAATCCGGGCATAGCCGAACACGCCAATTGCGTCGCCCTCGACGTGACCGATCACGCCGCCGTCATCGCCTTTTGCGAGGCGCAGGCGATCGGGCTTGTCGTGATCGGCCCCGAGGCGCCGCTGGTGGATGGCCTGGCCGATTCGCTGCGCGGTGCGGGGCTGTCCGTGTTCGGACCCAGCCGGGGGGCGGCACGTCTGGAGGGTTCCAAGGGCTTCACCAAGGATCTGTGCGAGCGGGCCGGCATCCCCACCGCCGCCTATGTGCGCGTCACCAACCAGGCGGACGGCCTTTCGGCACTGGACGGCTTCGGCGCGCCCGTGGTGATCAAGGCCGATGGCCTGGCGGCAGGAAAAGGCGTCACCGTCGCCATGACGATGGCCGAAGCACAAGAGGCGGTACGGGAGATCTTCTCCGGTCGCTTTGGCGAGGCCGGCGCGGAAGCGGTGATCGAAGAGTTCCTTGAGGGTGAGGAAGCCAGCTTCTTCGCGCTGACCGATGGCAGCACCATCGTCCCGTTCGGCTCCGCGCAGGACCACAAGCGCGTGGGCGAAGGGGACACTGGCCCCAATACGGGCGGCATGGGCGCCTACAGCCCCGCCCCGGTCCTCACGCCGGCGTTGCAGGGCGAGGCGATGGCCCGCATCCTCACGCCCACGGTCAGGGCGATGGCGAACGAGGGTTCGGCCTATTCCGGTGTGCTCTACGCCGGGCTGATGCTGACGCGTGAGGGCCCGAAGCTGATCGAATACAACTGCCGCTTCGGCGATCCCGAATGCCAGGTGCTGATGATGCGGCTGGAAAGCGATCTGGTCGAACTGCTGCTAGCCTGCGCGCAGAACCGGCTGGGTGCGATCCAGCCGCCGCGCTTCGCCAAGGACGTGGCCCTGACCGTGGTGATGGCCGCCAACGGTTATCCCGAAACACCCGAGAAAGGGGGCCGGATCGACGGTATTCCCGCCGCGCAAGCCAACGGAGCCAAAGTGTTCCACGCAGGCACCACGCTGGGCATCGATGGCGTGCTGACGGCCAACGGCGGGCGCGTGCTGAACGTCACCGGCACCGGCCGAACCGTGGCCGAGGCGCAGGCGCGGGCGTACGAGGCGGTCGACGCGATCGACTTTCCTTCAGGCTTCTGCCGCCGCGACATCGGCTGGCGCGAAGTGGCGCGCGAGCAGGATTGAGCGGCATGGCGACTCGCGCCGATACCGTCCTGAAGCTGAGCCTGGCGGCCGGAGCGCTGCTGGCCGGGGCGGGCGTGGGCTATTACTTCGGCATCTTCCTGCCGGCGCAGGCGATCCACGAAACCGTCAGCAGCAGCGCCGACCG
>NZ_CAXYKL010000119.1:0-12667 GCF_964277725.1 uncultured Novosphingobium sp.
CGATCGATATGCGGCTATCGTGTAGCTCAGTGATGGCCTAGGGGGCATGACTGGTCGGGCGAGCGGGGACTTAGGTGGCCACTTTCCTGCAGGATGCGATGATCAGTCGGCTCGTCGCATTCGTCGCTGACGTCAGATAGCCGTAACCTATCACATTTTGGATGCGCTTAGCTGGATCATTCTCAGCGGCGCGGCATAAAGTGCCTGAATGACGAGCCAGACCATACAGTGGTTTTGGATAACGTACAAAAAGCCATGGAGAGGTGAGTAAATGTCGGCACAATCGGCGCAGATTCCCCAGCACGTCTCACGCGATGTCGTTCGAGATATCGACATTTTCAACATCCAGTCTGTCGACCCCGACATTCATCAGGCATGGCGCACGATCCAAAGCGAAAGTCCCGCGCTGATCTACAGCCCATTGTACGGCGGCCACTGGATTCCGATGCGGGCGCATGTGATCGAGCGCGTGATGAGCGATCACGAGGTCTTCATCAACGGCGGCTTGTGGGTTCCACCCAACCCGGAAGGCATGAAGCCGCAAATCCCGATTCAGGCGGATGGCGCGCTGCATCGCGCCTATCGCTCTTTGATCATGCCATTTCTGATCGGCAAGCCGCTGCGCGCCGCGATCGAAGGCGCACGGGAACTGGCCATCGAACTTATCGAAAGTTTTCGCGAAAACGGCGAATGCGACTTTGCGGTCGATTTTGCCCAGCACCTCCCGATCGAGGTGTTCCTGCGGCTTGTCGAATTGCCTTCAGACGACCGCCTGTTGTTATCGTCGCTCGCCGAGGTCGTCCGCATGCCCGATCCCGTCCAGAAGCTGGCGGCTTACGCGCAGATGGAGGAATATGTCGGCCGGCAGGTCGATAAAAGGCTGGCCAATCCTGGCGATGACATGATCAGCAAGATCGCGACGGGAACCGTGCTCGGCCGTCCGTTGACTCGAGAGGAGATCATCGGCGAATGTACCCAGGTTCTCGTCGGCGGGCTGGATACCGTGGCGTCGATGATGGGCTTTATCGCCGCGCACTTGGCTGTGAACGTCGAACTGCGCCACCGCCTGACGGCGCAGCCTGAATTGATCGAGAAGCGGATCGATGAAATCATTCGCCGCTTCGGCGTTGCCGGCCCGGCCCGTCAGGCCGCGCAGGACATCGAGTTCGACGGTATTCATATCAAGGCTGGCGACACCTTATTCCTAGCGACCGCCTTGCACGGGCTGGACGACAGCCGTTGGGAGGATCCCATGACCGTCAATCTCGATCGATCGGCGACTGGTACGGATTACCAGACGTTCGGCAGCGGACCGCATCGTTGCCCCGGCGCGGCGCTGGCGCGCAGTGAAATCATTTTGTTCCTGGAAGAATGGCTAAAGCGCATCCCGGATTTCTCGCTAGTTCCTGGCAAGCCGATGGTCGCGGCATCGGGCAGTGTCACCGGCGTGCTCTCGCTGCCGCTGAAGTGGGACGTCTGACGCGGGAAAAGCCCCGCGGCGCTAAAGCATGAATGGGGAGAGGGCGCTACCCCTCTCCCAATCGCCTGATATCGGGTGGAATTCGTGGGGATCGAAGGGTGGAAAACAGAGTTCCCGCAAAGAGGGACTTGTCGCCGCAGATCGCAGCTCCACCGTCATAGGGCCAGATCAGCCGCACGGCGTCATGCGTGGTTGGGGCCCGATCACATCTGCCTCGAAGGATCGATGATCTAGGTCGGCAGGAGGGCGGTGGGTTCGGCCGTCAGGCGGTACACCGCCGGTCTGCGCGCACCTCCTCGTTCCCCATCGCGACGCTCATCCCGCGATGTCGCTCATGACAGCGGCGATGCCTGCCCGAGCGCAAGCCAGATCCTGCTCTTGCGATGCTCCGGATACACCGATGGCGCCCGCGATCCGCCCATCGACGATCAGCGGGATACCGCCTTCGAATGGCAGCATCCGGGGCAGGTTCGCCAAGGCTAAGTTACTCGCGCTGACCGACGCGAGGATTTCAGTCGGCATCCCGAAGCCGACAGCGCATTCGGCCTTGCGCCGCGCAATCTCTATGGACGAGACGGGAGCTCCGCTACCGCGTTCGACCAGCAGGATCTCGCTTCCCGCATCCAGCACGACCACGACAATCGCGCAGCTTTGCCGTTCAGCTTCGCTGAAGGCAGCCCCCGCGATCGCGCGCGCTGCGGCGATGGTCAGCTGCGGAACGGTTTCGATCATGCCAGGCATCGGTTTGTCTCCTTGTGCCATCAACCGACCAGATTCATCACGTCATGGTCAAGCATGGCCGCGCCGAAACGCGCGGTATACGCTGTGTTGATCGCCTCGGTCTGAAAGCGGATTTCGTTGATGAGGAAGATGAAAAAGCCATAGCCGATATACTGGCGATACCGCAGCCAAGCCAATTCACGATCGTGCCTGATTCCTTTTTGCGCGAGGGCATCCAGGTAAAAATCGAGCAATTCGCGCTCCCACCCCGCGCGGTCGGCGATGTCGAGCGCGCCGGTGATATGATAGGCAACTTCGTTGAAAGGCGATGCGACGGAGGGCTGGGAGTCGAGAAAACCCGGCGTACCGTCCGCCTCGACATAAAGGTTGCCCAAGTGGGTATCGCCATGGATCACGCATTGTGCGTCGTTTGCTTCGATCGTGTTGTAGGCGCTCAGGGCGCGGCGCATCCAATCGCGATCATGGAGCCGGACCGAGATCGCCGCACCGCGCGGGCTTTCGCAATAATGCCGCCAGACCTCTTCGCTCAGATACCGCTCGGCATAGACCATCGACCAGTCGGTGAAGCGGCGCGGCACCCAGTCCCAACCCCGGCCTTGCGGAGTCACCTTCGGGTCGTACCAGGATGCCGCATGGAAGCGTGCCAGCGCCGCGAGCCTTTTCTCGACCGCAGCGCGTGTCTCGGGCTGTTGGGCATGCAGGAAGGTCACTCCCGAAGCGACAAGGTCTTCCATGATGACGATTGACTGATGGCTGCCCGGATCAGAGCCGGCGTACCAGCAGCGCGGCGTATTGATCGGCAGGTGGGGCGCGATGCGCGAGTAGAAGTCGATCTCGTTGCGATACATCTCCTTCATCTTCGGGCTGTGGTCCTCAAACCCGCCCTTGACGATGAGCGTGGGCGGCAAGATGTCACTCTCCACCGCGACTCTGATCTTGGTGGAAGTGCCCAGGATTACGTCGACCACGCGCGCGGTGCTGACGTTGCAGCCCGTGGCGGCAGCGAGCCACGCGGCATCGACTTCTTCGGGACGCACGGGCAGGGGCAGTGCAGTTTTCGCCATGAATATCCTCTCCCGCCGTGCAGTCACTTTTCGGCGCGGTCCGAAAGGATGCAATGTTGTGCGTAGCAGCACAATGCGACGTTGCAGTTAACTCATAGGCGATGGCGACACAGTCGTTGACCCACGAGCGTCGCATCTCCACCAGATCGATGATGACGGCGATAAAAGCCCTCGCCCCCTTGTATCGCCGCGGCCGTTGGGCTTCATTGCCGGCATGGAGAGAACAATACTGGTTACCGGAGCCGCTTCCGGCATGGGAAAGGCGCTTTGCGCGCATCTTCGCGGCAAGGGCCACACCGCCATCGGCGTCGATTTGCGCGACACGGACATCGTGGCCGATCTTGGCACTCGTAAAGGCCGCGAGCATATGGCGGCAGAGGCGCAGCGCTTGATATCCGGCGGGGTTTCGGGGACGCTGGACGGTGTTGTTGCGGCGGCGGGCGTCTCGCAGGTCAGCGCCAAGTTGACCGGTGCGGTCAACTATTACGGCGCAATCGCCACTCTTGAAGGATTGCGCCCGCTCTTGGCACAATCCAAGTCACCGCGCGCCGTACTGATAACGTCCACCGCAACGTTCCTTGAAATAGATGCCGAGTTTTTGGCTCTTCTTCAATCGGGTGATGAGGACAAGCTGGCCACAAGCACTGCGGTGTTCGATGGTGGCGACTATTCCGCAAGCAAGTTTGCAGTGGCGCAGTGGCTACGGCGGGCAGCCACGTCGGCCGAGTGGGCCGGCGCGGGCATCCTGCTCAACGCGATCGGACCAGGCCGCATCCGCACGCCGATGATAGAACCGATTTTGGCGACGGAGGAAGGCCGCGCGATGCTGGCCCAGGCCACACCGATCGCGCTCGATCGGCCTTATGGCGAAGCGATCGACATTGCGGAGGCTGCATCGTTCCTGTTGGAAGTGGAAACCAGCTTTATCGTTGGCCAGATTCTCTACGTCGATGGAGGGACAGACGCGATCATGCGTCCGGAGCGTGTCTAGGGCTCGGCGTTGGCTTGATCTGGCTTGAAGGCCAACCCTCTCGCGCTGCATGGCGTGGATGTTATCTAGAATCACCCCGGAAGCGACGTTCTGCTTCCGGGGTTTAGTACGATAGGGCTATGCCCTTTAGCTTGGATCGAACGTAACGTGCAGGTGGTGCGGCACGCGCATCATCGCGCCCTTGAGCTGCGCGGGGGGCATGTCCGGATCGGCCTTGAGGTTGGGCAGACGGTCCAGGATGGCATTGATCGCGCGGGTCATCTCTACGCGGGCCAAGTGTTGCCCGATGCAGATGTGCGGTCCACCAGAGAACGACAAGTGGCGGTTCGCGTTCGGGCGGCGGATATCGAACACATCAGGATTATCAAACTTGGCGGGATCGCGGTTGGCGGAACCCGCCATGACATGGATCAGCGAACCTGCCGGGATATGCGTTCCGAAAAAGTCGATGTCGGTGGTGGTCCAGCGTGATTGCTCCAGCACCGGTCCGTCAAAGCGCAGAGCTTCCTCGATGGCGTTGGGCAACAGCGAGCGATCCTGGCGCAGCGCTTCCATCTGGTCAGGGTGCTTTAGCAAATTCGCCAGCAGCACGCTGGTGCCGCGGTACGTGGTATCTCCGGCTGCATTGATCAGCTGACGGAAGAAGGACACAAGTACGTCTTCCGGCAGATACTCGCCATCCACTTCTGTCTGAACCAGAAGGCTCACCAGATCGTCACCGGGATTGGCGCGTCGCTGCGCTATCAGGCGGGGGAAGAACTCGCCCAACTTGTCGGATGCTTCGACGCCCTTGTCCCTCATGACTGACACCAGGGTTTGCGTTACCGCAAGCTTGTGGAAGATCTTTCCTTCCTCTGGCGGCAGATCAAGCTGCTTGTAGATCACGCCGAACGGGTAGAGCAGGGTGAACTGGTTGACCAAATCGGCCTTGCCTTCGTGAATGAAGGTTTCCAGCAGCTCGTTCACTACGGGATCGACGACCGAGCCGCCCCATTCCTTCACGTATTGGGGCAGGAAGACCTTTTGGAAGATGCGGCGAAACCGGCCATGTTCTGGCGCATCCATCGTCGAGACAGAGCGCCCGAAACATGCGCCAAGGTTGTACATGTAAGATTGATTGCTGAAGACGGAAGGTGTCAGCAGCGCCTTGCTGCAAGCCTCGTAGCTCATCAGCATGTAATGAGGCGCGTCTGCCGGGAACGTGATGTCCGGGCCCAGACCCATGACGGTGCGGTAATCCGCCTTGAGGACGGGGCCTTTCTCGCGCATTTCAGCGAGAAATGGATAGGGGTCGTCATGCGCGCCGAACAGGAGCGACTCCTCCATGAAGGGACTGAAGGTCGCGTCTTCCAGATCGCGCAACTTCGGCAGCACCGTCATCTCATTCTCCAATCAAAACTTCGGTCACCCATGTAGCCCCGCCCCCGAAATAAGCAAGCGGACGCTACATAGCGGTGCGGCCTCCATCACATCCTTGCACAGTTTCGAAAGACAGGTCAGCCTTGCCACTGCGGTATATCAAACCTTGCCCCGTCAAGTTCTAGGGTAACCACGACCTGACAAGACAGACGGCTGTTTTCCCGCGCTTCCAACACGCAGTCCAGCATTTCTTGCTCATTGGCAGACGGCTCTGGCAGGCTGCCAGACTCGGGGAGGGTGACATAGCAATGGCAGGTCAGGCAGGTCATGCTGCCACCGCATTCTGCGATGATGCCTTCCACTCCGGCATTCCGGGCAGAGCGCATGACGGTCTCACCAAGGCGGGCATCGACCTCGCGGGTTTGACCGTCAAATTCTACAAAAGTAAGTCTTGGCAACGAGTGGTGCTCATCTGTTCACGTTTACGGAGCGGCTGACGGCTTCATCGTGAAGCCGTTGCCAGATCTTAGCGTCCTCTCCATACCGGTTTGCGCTTTTCATTGAAAGCAGCGACCGCCTCGCGATAATCCTCCGTCGCGTTGGTAACGATCTGCGTTGGGTTTTCCACGTCCAGCGCGGCGTCCAGGCTCGTAGCATCGAGATTGCGCCGCATGATGCGCTTCGTGTGCCAAGTGGAGAACGGCGCGTTTTCCAGAATGGCCACGGCCTGGGCGATCGCGGCGTCTTGCAGTTCTTCGGGCTCGACGCATCTGGTGATGAGTCCCGTTGCCAGGGCTTCCTGGGCATCGATCGGTCGGCCGGTCAACATCACTTCGAATGCCCGCCCCGGACCGATCCAGCGCGGAAGCCAGTAGCTGATGCTGCTCTCTCCGGCAGACAATCCTATCTTCACCGCACCGATCAGAAAGCGCGTGGCGGGCGTGCCGATGCGGATATCGGCACCCACAGCGATCGCCATCCCCGCACCCACCGCTGCGCCGTTTACCGCGCAGATGATCGGTTGCGGAGCCCGTGCCATGCGTTGTGACATTGAGCCGAACCGCGTTTGGCTGGCATACCGGGTGACGATGGTGCTGCCGCCCGGTTCCATCCGCTCGGCCGCCTTCTTCATGTCTTGCCCGGAGCAGAAGCCGCGGCCATTACCCGTGATGATGACTGCGCGCGTCTGGGTATCCTCGACCAGCGAATCGAGGATGTCATTCAACTTATTCACGACCTCGTAGGTCAGGGCGTTCATTCGTTCGGGGCGATTGAGCGTCAGCCGTAGAATTTCAGGGTGCGGGCGATCCACCAGAAGGGCGTCAGCTTCATCCATCCGGATATCCTCTCAGATCAAGCGGTCGAGGCAATACCATTTGCCAGAGTTTGGGCACGCGATCGCCAGGCCGATGCAGGATGGCTCGGCGATCGCTGTGGGATAATGACCTTGGCCGTCTTGCTCAATCGCCGTTGAAGCTGGGTTTGCGCTTTTCAATGAAGGCGTTCACGGCTTCCTCGTGGTCCTTGCTGAAGCTGGAAATTGCTTCGAACCAGACGCTGGCGTCCAGCATGCCTTCCAGCTGGCGGCGCAGGGGAAGATTGATCGCCTGCTTCGTCAGGTTGATCGCCACGCTGGCCCCCGCTGCAAGGCGGTCGGCCATACCGAAAGCGACTTCATCCAATTGGTCACGCGGTACCGCGCGGTTGATCAGGCCCATCGCCGCCGCATCCTGAGACAAAACAGGATCGCCGGTGAGCAAATATTCCCGGGCGCGCATGTAACCGATCAACTGCGGCCAGATCAGTGCCCCGCCATCGCCCGCCGCATAGCCAACCGCTACGTGCGGATCGCCGATCTTCACGCCCTCGACCGCGTAGCAAAGGTCGGAGAACAGCGCCAAAGTCGCGCCGAGGCCAATGGCATGGCCGTTCACGCGTGCAATCAATGGCTTTTCCAGGCGCAGCAGCGCTTCCAACATTCGGCGCGCCTCAATAAAGCCGTGGATCGTGCCGTGATTGTCTGTCAGCAATCGCTTCATCTCATGAATATCGCCACCAGCGGAAAACGCCTTTTCACCACCACCGGTCAACACGATGACCTTTACGTCCGGGTCCGCGTTCACGTCTGTCAGCACGCGGCGCAGATCATCGTGCATCGCGCCTTCGAAGGGATTTGTCGGCGGGTTGTCCAGGGTGATGACAAGGACGCCATTGTCGCGCCGGTCCAGCTTCAGGGCGGTTACATAATCGTACATCGCGCTCAGTCCTCGATCTTGAGAGCAGGCCGTGCCACACAAATCCAGGCGGCGGGCCTCGTCGGTTTCAATTCACGGTTTGTAGTGACACGGGTGCCGCCCACAACGAAATCGGCAATCGCATTTCGGCTGTCCTTATCATCAGGGCGATGCCTGCACCGGTACCGCAGGTTTCCCCGATCTTGGTGGGGGTGAAACCGCCGGTCACTTCTCCTGCGGCGTAAAGACCGTCAATCCTCGCGCCGAACTGGTCGAGCGCTTGGGCCTCGGTGTCGACTTCGCCTGTAATCATCGCGTTATAACGCGCGACCGTTTCCTCCAATGCCATTCCGTCCAGACCGACCGAGCCGGCAATCTGTGAAATGCTATCCGCCTGCCGCACGATGCCAAGGTTCAGCGCGGCGCGGAAGTTCAAGTTGAAGGGAATTTCCTGTGCTTGCGCCATCGTATCCTCGTCAAAGACCTGAAACGCGATTCCGTCCCGCTGACGAAGGCATGCACCACCGATCTCCTCGTAGGAAAGCAATTCGTTGACGAACCGCTGCGAACCCAGGTTCAGGGCGAGCGCTCCCCGCCGCTGGCGATGATCACGCTGCGCGCAGTATGAGCCTTGCCGCGGGCGTGAACGATCCAGCTTTGAGCATCGCGCTCCAGGCGTTCGGCCCCGATCTGATCGCAACGGGTGAGGCCGTCCATGCGTAGTCAGCGCGGCTTACAGCGCGCTCATCGCCTGGGCGGGATCGCATGCATGGCGGCGGGGAATGCCCTGACCCCCGCTGAGCTGGACCCGCTCGTACTCACGCCGTGGCGACATAACCACTCGTAGGTGTCGAGCTGACATTCGGCAAAGCGATCCACGAATGCGCGACCGTTGCGCCCGTTACGGGCGCGCAGCCGGTCTGCAGCCAGGCGATCCGCGCTGTCCTTGTAACCGGCGGCGCATTGCAGATCGGTGCCGGCAAACGAGAACTAGCCGGCGGATTGCCCGGTGCTGCCCGCTGCGACATGCTGTCAGCATGGATCGCCAATGCGATCCTGCGCGCCCCGATGTGGCTCAGCCTTGCGTCTGCCGTGCCGCCGCCGCAAGCGTTTTGTCCAAACACCAAAGGCGCGACGAGGCTTATGGAAAATCCTTCCCTGTACCATCGGTTTCAACAGGCTGCTGCGATCTACGCCGATCATATCAGCATCCGTTTCGCGGGGCAGGACTGGACCTATTGCGACTTGGAGAAGGCAAGCCGCGAGGTGGCCGCGTCCCTGATCGCGCTTGGCATCGAACATGGGGATCGCATCGGCATCTGGGGTGTGAACAGCGCCGAATGGGTGATCGCGGCGCTGGGCATCCAGGCCGCGGGCGGTGTGCTGATCCCGATCGGCACGCGCCTGCGGGGACGGGAAGCGGGTGACATCCTGCGCGATGCAAAGGCACGCCTCGTTTTTACCGATCGCGGCTTTGGTGAATACAGCTACGTCGAAGCGCTTGGCGCGCAGGATTTGCCGGCAGTCGAGCATATCGTCGTGCTTGGGGAAACGGGCGGGTCAACAGGCGATCGAGTGCTATCGCTGAATGCATTGCGCAACTGGTCTGACTGCGCCGACGACGCTGCCGTGGATGCCAGGATCGCGCAAGGCTCCGGCGACGATCTGGCGGACATCATCTTCACGTCCGGCACCACCGGACGCCCCAAGGGCGTGTTGATGACGCAGCGGCAGAGCCTGATCGCCTGTGATATTCAGGCCGCAGAGGTCAACGGCTTCAACTCGGACGATGTCTTCGGCGTAACCTATCCTTTCGCACATAACGCGGGATATCGCGCGGGCTGGCAGGTATCCTTGCTGTATGGCGTGCGCATTCTGCCGGTCAGCAGCTTTGATGCGGGCGATCTGCTTCGCATGATCGAGCGTGAGCGGGTCACGATGCTGCCAACGGTTCCGGTTATCGCCCAGGCACTTATCGATCACCCCGATCGTAAGAAGACCGATCTGTCCAGCCTGCGTATCGTTTCCACCGGCGGTACCACTGTCCCCGTGCGTTTGATCGAGGATATGCTGGTCAGCTTCGGCAAGAATACCATGATCCAGACCGGTTATGGCCTGACCGAGACCGCGGGCTCGGTTACGACCACCGGCAAGGGTGATGGCCCCGAAGTCATTGCCCAGACGGTCGGCCATATCCTGAGCAATATGGAGATGAAGATCGTCGGGCCCGATCAAGCGGAGGTGCCGATCGGCGAACCGGGCGAAGTCGCGGTTCGCGGCCCGCAAGTGACGCTGGGCTACCTCGACAACCCGGAAGCGACGGCAAAAGCCTTTACGCAAGACGGGTTCCTGCTGACCGGTGACGCCGGCTGGATCGACGAGGCAGGCAATTTGCACATCACCGATCGCATCAAGGATATGTATCTGTGCGGTGGCTTCAATTGCTATCCGGCCGAGATCGAGCGCGTGATGAGCATGATGCCGGGTATTTCCCAAGTCGCTGTCATCGGTGTCGATGATACGCGCCTTGGCCAGGTGGGCCGGGCTTTCGTCGTGCCAGTCGCCCATCACGATCTGACGGAAGCCGAAATCATTACCTGGTGCCGGGAAGAGTTGGCCAATTACAAAGTGCCGCGCTCGGTCCGCATAGTGGACAGCCTGCCGCTCAACGCCACTGGCAAGGTCATCAAGGCCGACCTGCGCGCGATGGCGTGAGGAGAGGCAAAGGCGGGAGTGGGCCAGCCCCGCTCCCGCTACCCATCATTTCGCGTCAGGCAACGACCAGAACGCGATGATCGCGCGCAATGTAGCAGTCAGTGCCAGCGGTTGATCGACCATGATGTGGTGGTACGCTTCCGGTATCTCGATGAAGATACTGTCAGAGCGCATGTTCGCTCGCTGCAACGCAAAGTCAGCGCGCGTTGCGA
Source organism: uncultured Novosphingobium sp. (assembly GCF_964277725.1). NCBI lineage: Bacteria > Pseudomonadati > Pseudomonadota > Alphaproteobacteria > Sphingomonadales > Sphingomonadaceae > Novosphingobium > uncultured Novosphingobium sp. The sequence goes on from NZ_CAXYKL010000119.1 coordinate 10,797, forward strand.
TCGGAGAGTGCTCCCCACGGATAAAGGCGAGCGGACATAACGATCGCCGCGCTTCATCCCAGGTGTTTTCGAATTCGATCTTATGAAAGAAATCCGGATCGAAGCACCACGTCCAGGCACCATGACGTTTGACTATGCCGCCTCGCGCGATCGCGTCCAGGATATAGAGTTCGCCGCTGGGTTGATCTGGCGATAGCCGAAAGCGGGTTATGGCATCCGCGATCGTTTCATATTCCCGGTGGCGATAGGGTGGTGGGTTGCCACCAATTTCCAGACCGGGGAGAATGAACGAGTCGACAAAGACCGTGCCTGCAAATTTCTCTCCGTGATCTCCAGCGACGATGGAAGCGGCTTTGCCACCAAAACTGTGCGAGATGAGTACGGGTTTTACAGGTCCATCGAACATGCTCAACGCTTCGGCGACGCCCATGGCTTCACGTGCCATCTGCGTGGTCGAGTACTTATCCCGCCACTGCGAGCCACCCATACCCGCGAAAGACATGGCAATGACGTGATGATCTTTCGACAGCAAAGGCGCGACGGGGTTCCACCAACGGGCATGGGCCATGGACCCATGCAGCAGCAGAACCGGCGGTGCTTTGGGATCACCCCACGAAAGAGCCTCGATCTCGGCGCCATCCACAGCAATACGATGCTCGATGACGGGCAGTGCCATCGCCTCGTCGAACCATGCCGGGGCTTCTGGCTTTCGGCCCTCCAGGGGAGCGAGGAGGCGCGGCAATTTGCCCCATTTGTCGAGACCCACACGCTGAAGGCCGGTTTCTGCTTCGCTCAAAGTGAAGCCAGCCGTCGTTCGTAAAAGGCAGCGTCGCCGTACAGTTTTTCGAGGACCATCTGGTAGCGGTAATGATGGCTGACGTCGTATTCATCGGTGATGCCATAACCGCCGTGAAGCTGGATCGCCTGCCGCGCGACGATCTGATAGGCCTCGGAAATGTTGATCCTTGCCAGCGAGATCGCGCGGGCGCGTTCCTCGGCGGATGCGTCGATCGTCGAGAGGGCAAAGTACAGGATCGATCGTGCCTGATGGGTCGCGACGAACATATCGGCCATGATGTGCTGCAACGCCTGGAACTTGCCGATGGGCTGGCCGAACTGCTGCCGTTCCTTGAGATAGCCGGAACACAGCGCCAGGTCTGCTTCCATCGAGCCAACCATCTGTGCCGCATAGGCGACACGGCCGTGATCCAGGGCCTTCGCCAGCAGATCGCGCGCCGTGTTGCCGCGGGCCAAAACTACGCCACCCTCTACGCCGTCAAAGCGGATGTCGGCCGCGCGGCTACCATCGTAGAGCGGGTAGGGCGACTGTTCCGTCCCCGCCGCATCAACCGGTACGAGAACGAGCACCAGTTCATCGCCTTCATTGGCCGACACGATGAGGTGGGTGGCGGAAGGTGCATCGATCACGACCATCTTCTGCCCGTTGAGCACCTGCCCATTGCCGCCCCCGGTCAGCGATGTGCCGCGCGGTTCGGAATAGTCGTAGCGATCGCCGATCTCGTCGTGCGCCAAGGCAATGCGTGCGCTGCCGCCGACAATCTCTTCGATGAGATCTGTTTGCACATCATCAGCGCCCGCGAGGATGATCGGCGCGACGACGGCGGTGCTGGTGAACGGTTGCGAAACGCAGCTGTATCCCAGCGCGGTGGCCAGTGCGGCGACATCCGCCATGCTGCCGCCCAGCCCGCCGAGATCTTCCGGTATCGCCAGGGCCAGCCATCCCAGCTCGGCGAATTTCTCCCAGGCATCGGTGTCAAGACCGTCCGGCGTCTCGCGCAGAGAGCGGCGATGTTCCAGCGTGAAGCGCTCTGACAGGTAGCGTTCGGCACTATCGAGCAGCATGCGCTGCA
>NZ_CAXYKL010000120.1:0-3712 GCF_964277725.1 uncultured Novosphingobium sp.
GATAGGGCCCGTGATGCCCCGCCTCGAACGAGCGGATCGGCTTGAAAGTGTTATCCTCGATCAGGTCGAACATCGCCACCTGGCGTTCCTGCTCGATATCCGAATTGCGCCACAGGATGGTCGCATCGTCTAGCTCGATATGGGAAATGCGCAGGTCCGGCATCGCCGCGCCTTACGCTTTTGTGGCAGATTGGCCAAGCGGATCGCGGGCATCCCCATATCGCGCCACAGTTCACAAGCTGTGGAATAATAAGCTCGGCAAAGCCGCTTGCCGCCTGCCCGTGTCAGGTTCAAAATCGGCGGCTTATGGCAACGGCACCTTCTCTCATCCGCGATGCGGACGTCCCGGCGATTCGCGCGCTACCTTCCAACGTGGAGGCCGAAGCGGCGTTCCTGGGCGCTGTTCTGATCGACAATCGCGTGATCGAGGAACTGCAGATTCAGCTGACCCCGCGCCACTTCTTCGAACCGGTGCATGCCCGCATCTACGAGCGAATCATGCAGCTGCTCGATCGCAAGGCAGTTGTCACCCCAGTCACGCTGCGGCCCTATTTCGATGCGGACGAATCGCTGAAAGAGCTGGGCGGCGTGGCCTACCTCGCGCGGCTGACGGCGGACGGGCAAGGCCTGCTGGCCCCGCGTGAACTGGCGGAACAGATCTATGATCTGGCGCTGCTGCGCGAACTCGTCTCGGTGGGGCGCGGCCTGGTCGAAGGGGCGATGGACACGTCCGAATCGGTCGAGCCGATGCAGCAGATCGAGCAGGCTGAGGCATCGCTCTACAAAGTGGCCGAAGGCGCGGCAGGCGCGAACGAGGCCAAGAATTTCGGCGCGGCCACCCGCGTGGCGATCGCCTCGATCGAAAAGGCGTTCAATTCGGGCGGCCACATCTCGGGCAAGACCACCGGCCTCAATTCGGTGAACGAGAAGATCGGCGGCCTGCACGATTCCGACTTGATCATCCTCGCCGGTCGTCCCGGCATGGGCAAGACCTCGCTCGCCACCAACATCGCCTTCAACGCCGCCGACCGCCTGCGCCGCGATATCGCCGACGGCATCCCGATCGAGCAGTCGGTGGGTGCGGCCTGCGCCTTTTTCAGCCTGGAAATGAGCGCGGACCAGCTCGCCACGCGTATTCTGGCGGAGCAATCCGGCATCAGTTCCGAAGCGCTGCGCATGGGCAAGATCAGCCGTGAGGACTTTCAGCAGCTGTCCTTCGCCAGCCAGCGCCTGGCCGAGCTGCCCCTGTTCATCGACGATACGCCGGCCCTCACCATCGCCGCGCTGCGCACCCGCTCGCGGCGACTCAAGCGGCGGCACAACATTGGGCTGATCGTGGTCGACTACTTGCAGCTGCTGCAGGGCACGGGCCGCGCCAACGACAACCGCGTGAACGAGATTTCCGAGATTTCGCGCGGCCTCAAGACCCTGGCCAAGGAACTGCAGCTGCCGGTGATCGCCCTGTCGCAGCTGAGCCGCGCGGTGGAGCAGCGCGAGGACAAGCGGCCGATGCTGTCCGACCTTCGCGAATCCGGCTCGATCGAGCAGGACGCCGACATGGTCTGGTTCGTCTACCGCGAAGATTATTACGTGAAGGCGACCGAGCCCAAGTACCCGACCGAAACCGATCCACCAGACGTCCATACCAAGTGGGAAGCCTGGCGCGAAAAGATGGAGCAGGTGACCGGTCTATCGGAACTGCTGATCGCCAAGCAGCGTCACGGCGCGACGGGCAAGGTGCGCATGCGTTTCGAGGCGCGGATCACCCGGTTCTCCGATCTTGCCGACGATTCGATGGCGCACGCCTACGACGATTGAGGGTCACGCCAGGAAGCGGGCGGAGACATCCTTCGGCACGCGCATTACCCGCTCCGTCGCCAGGTCCAGCATCGCCCATTGCGTTCGCGCCTTGACGATCACTTTGCCGGCGGCATTGCGGAACTCATAGCGGCGTTCGAAGCGCGCGCCCTCGGGCGGGGCTTCTACCCAGGTGGTCGCCTCAGTGCTTTCGCCTTCGCGGATGTTGCCGCGATAATCTATTTCGTGGCGCACCACGAGCCAGACGTAAGCGGCCTGGTGCTCTGGGGCGGCAACGGCTTCCCAATGCGCCGTGGCCAGTGCCTCCATCCATTGCACCCAGACCGCATTGTTGACGTGGCCCATCCGGTCGATGTGATCGGGCTGGGCGGTGAAGGAGAGGGTGAACGAACTCATCCAAGCCTCTGTTCGTGTCGAGCGAAGTCGCGATACGAGAGCGCGGCACCGGCGTGTCTCGACTTCGCTCGACACGAACGGGAGGGTGGCGTGAGGCTCTCCCCTCCCGCCTGCGGGAGGGGTTGGGGGAGGGCTTGTTGCCCTTGCCGCGAAACTGTTGCTGCGGGGAGAAAGAACAGGCCCTCTCCCGGCCCCTCCCGCAGGCGGGAGGGGAGTTCAAGGACAGCCTTGCTCCGCTGGCTGATCAGCTTTCCACTCCCAGCTGCCACAGGATGAAGGCGAACTCTTCCGCAGTCTCGTGCAGGCTTTCGAACCGGCCCGACTTGCCGCCATGTCCCGCGCCCATGTTGGTCTTCAGGATCAATTCATTATTATCGGTCTTCAACTCGCGCAGGCGGGCCACCCACTTGGCGGGCTCCCAATATGTGACTCGCGGGTCATTCAGGCCGGCGGTGACCATAATCGGCGGATAGGCCTGTGCCGAAACCTGATCATAAGGGCTGTAGCTGCGAATCAGCTCGAAGGCTGCCTGGTCCTCAATGGGATTGCCCCATTCCGGCCATTCGCCGGGCGTCAGCGGCAGCGAGGCGTCCAGCATCGTCGCCAGCACGTCCACGAAAGGAACATGCGCCACGACTGCGCCGAACAAGTGCGGGTCGGAGTTGACCACAGCGCCCATCAGTTCGCCACCGGCCGATCCGCCGGAGATGCTGATCTTGCCCTCTGCGGTATAGCCGCGTTCCACCAATCCCTTCGCGACATCGACGAAATCGTTGAAGGTGTTGGTGCGCCGCTCAAGCTTGCCCGCCTTGTACCAGGCACGACCCAGGTCGTCACCGCCACGGATATGCGCGATGGCGTACGCGAACCCGCGATCGACCAGGCTGAGCCGCGCGGTGGAGAAGCCGGGATCGATCGAGATGCCGTAAGCGCCGTAGCCGTACAAGTGCAGCGGCCCGCCATCTTCACGGTCCTTGCGCATCACCACGCTGACCGGGATGTTCGTGCCGTCCCGCGCCTCGATTTCCAGCCGCTCGGTCTTGTAGAGGCTTTCGTCGTAGCCTGTGGGGATTTGCTGGACCTTCAGCGTCTCCAGCCGACCATCGGCGACGTGATAGTCGAACACGGTGGCCGGGCTGACCATCGATTCGTAGGAGATGCGCAGGCGATCCATGTCCCATTCGGGATTGTCGCCCAGCCCCGCCGAATAGCTCGCCTCAGGGAAGGCGATCGGCTGGAATTCTTCTTCCTCGTACCAATGCAGCTCGATCTTATCGAGCCCGGCACGGCGGCCTTCGATCACGAAGAAATCTTTGAACAGGTCGACGCCCGTCAGGTAGAATTCGTCCGACCCCTCGATTAAAGTGGTCCACTCGCCCGGATTGTCGAGCGGGGCGGTGGCGAGGCGGAAGTTCTCGTGCGTGTCGTTGGTGTGGATGTAGAGCACGCCCTCCCGCTCATCGACGTCGTATTCCACGCCCTTCTGGCGCGGCTTGAC
>NZ_CAXYKL010000121.1:0-12720 GCF_964277725.1 uncultured Novosphingobium sp.
GGTAATATCAGTGCTGGACAAGATGAAGTTCTGGTCCGATGCTGCGATGCGAAAGGGGACGAATCATGGTGAAGTCGCTGCACCGGGTTAGCACGATCGCGCTGCTGGGAGGGGCCCTGTTTCTCGCCTCCTGCTCGTCGAGCCAGGACCCCGCCAAGCCTCGCACGGAATTCAACATCGGCTGGTCGATCTACGCCGGATGGATGCCCTGGCCCTATGCCCAGCAAGCTGGCATCGTGAAGAAGTGGGCCGACAAGTACGGCATCAAGATCAACGTCGTGCAAGTCAACGATTACGTTGAATCGGTGAACCAGTATACCGCCGGCAAGTTCGATGGTGTCACCGTCACCAATATGGACGCGCTGACGATCCCTGCCGCCGGCGGCAAGGATACCAGCGCCATCATCGTCGGCGATTACTCCAACGGCAACGATGGCGTCTTGCTGAAAGGTGGTGACAGCCTGAGCGCCATTCGTGGCAAGCAGGTGAACCTTGTCGAATTGTCGGTCTCACACTATCTGCTGGCGCGCGGTCTGGAAACGGCGGGCATGTCCCTGAAGGATGTGAAGACCGTCAACACCGCCGACGCCGATATCGTCGCCGCGTTTTCCAGCCCCGATGCGCAAGCCGCGGTCGCCTGGAACCCGCAGCTGACCGCGATGAGGGGCCTTCCTGGCGTGAAGGAAGTGTTCAACTCCTCACAGATCCCGGGCGAAATCCTCGACCTGCTGGTGGTCGATACCGCCACGATCAAGGCGAACCCGAACCTGGGCAAGGCGCTGGCCGGAATCTGGTACGAAACCATCGCCCTGATGCAGCGCAAGGATGCTGAGGGCGCGAAGGCCCGCGCGGCAATGGCGAAGCTGGCCGGGGCGACACCCGAAGCCTACGACAAGCAACTTTCCACCACCTATCTCTACGTCGATCCCAAGGCCGCGGTCGCCGCAACGACCGCGCCGACGCTGATGACCAACATGAAGCGGGTGCGCGATTTCAGCTATAGCAAGGGCCTGTTCAAGGGCGCGGCATCGGCGGACGCGGTGGGCATCGGCTTCCCCGGCAACAAAGCGCTGGGCGATCCCCAGAAGGTGACGCTACGCTTTGACACCACCTTCATGCAGTCCGCCGCCGACGGCAAGCTGTGACCCTCCGCGTGACCGGGACGAACCAACCATGCGCTGGGTAAACCGACAACCTCGCCGGGGCGATCGCCTGCTGCTGGGCGCGCTGCCGATCCTGCTGCTGGTGGTGCTCTACCTGTTCCTGGCGGCGCAGCGCCACGCGCTCAACCCGGCGGACAAGATCCTGCCGCTGCCCAGTGCGATGGCGTCCGGCCTCTCTGCCCTGCTGTTCACGCCCGATCCGCTGTCCGGACAACTGGTGTTCTGGTCGGACACGCTGGCCAGCTTGCAGCGCCTGGGCATCGGTCTTGGCATCTCGACTCTGGTGGCGCTGATCGTCGGCCTGGTGCTGGGCGTCCTGCCACCGGTGCGGGCCACTCTGGGGCCGCTGGTGACGGGCATCGCCGTGATCCCACCGATCGCGCTGCTGCCAATCCTTTTCATCGCGCTGGGCCTGGGCGAAACCGCGAAGATCGCGCTGATCGTCATCGGCATTTCCCCGGTGATGGTGCGTGATATCGCCGCGCATGTCGGCGCGCTGCCTCGCGAACAGATCATCAAGGCGCAGACGCTGGGGGCGAACAGCTGGCAGATCATGATCCGCATCGCTCTGCCCCAGGCCATGCCACGCCTGTTGCAGGCAGTGCGCCTGTCGCTCGGCCCGGCGTGGGTGTTCCTGATCTCGGCAGAAGCGATCGCGTCCGACGTAGGGCTGGGCTATCGAATCTTTCTTGTCCGCCGCTACCTGTCGATGGACGTGATCATTCCTTACGTCGCCTGGATCGCGCTTCTGGCGATCGTGATGGACCTGGCGCTGACTTACCTTAGCGAACGGTTCTTTCCCTGGGCCCATGGAGCAAACCATTGAGCGCGCTTCTCAGCCTTCGTGACGTGTGGGTCGAATATGGCGAGAAGGTGGTGCTGGAACGCGTCAACCTGGACGTCGCCGCCCATTCCTTCGTCTCGGTGGTCGGCCCCTCTGGCGCGGGCAAGAGCAGCCTGCTGCGCGTGATCCTGGGGCAGGAGCGCCCATCTCGCGGCAGCATCCACCTGGACGACGCGCCGCTGGCGCCGGAGTGCGGGCCGGATCGCGGCGTGGTATTTCAGCGGTATTCCGTGTTCCCGCACTTGTCCGTGCTGCGCAACACGATGCTGGGGCTGGAGTGTACGCAAGCGCCTTTCTCCGCCCGTTTGTTCGGCAGCGCCCGCAAGGCCGCGCGGGACGAGGCCGTGGCGATGCTGGAGGCGGTTGGCCTAGGCCATAGTCTGGACCTGTATCCGGCGCAGATGTCAGGCGGTATGCAACAGCGGCTCGCGATCGCGCAGGCTTTGATCAAGCGCCCCCGTATTCTGCTGCTGGACGAACCGTTTGGCGCGCTCGATCCAGGTATTCGTTCGGATATGCATGCGCAAATCACCAAGTTGTGGAAAGACTATCAGCTGACGATCATCATGGTAACTCATGATATTCGCGAAGCGTTTTCTTTGGGCACGCGCGTTCTGGCTTTCGACAAGCGCCGCCATGACCCACACGCGCCTCACCGTTTCGGCGCGACCGCAGTCTATGACTTGACGCTGGACAAGAAGACGCAACCGTTACCGCCTGATGATGGTGGTATTACGCTTGACACTATTCGTAATACCATGGAGGATGTGGCATGAGTTCCGAACCCGTCCCTCTGGCCCGGCTCAGCATGAGTCTCCCGGCCGATCTTTTCCGCCAGCTGGACTTGATGGTGGAAGAGCGCGAGCTGCCTTCCCGCTCACAGCTTATCGCCGAACTGATCCGCCACGCGCTGGCCGAGCATGAGGCTTACACCCGCCCGGACGAAATGTTGGCCGGCACCGTGACCATCGTCTATCGCGCCGATCGCGGTCGCACGCGGCACCAGTTGGCCGAAACGCAGGGCGATTACCTGAAAGAGGTGATCTCCGCCCAGCACGTGTTCCTGGAGCAGGACCAGTCGCTGGAAGTGCTGCTGGTTCAGGGCCCGGCGATCCGCCTGAAAGAGCTGTGCGATGCGCTGCGCCGGGTTCGCGGTGTGCAACAGCTGCAACTCGTCACGACGACCGCCCTGCTGCCGCCGTTGCATGAGCAGGACGACACCAGCAAGCGCAAGCCGGTGGGAGCATCCGCATGATCGAGACCCTAGCCAATCCGCTGGCCGCACGCGATCACGCGCGAGCGATGGCCGGTACTATCGTCGAGGCGATGCCGGTGATCCCGCCGGCTGCCGATGATCTGCCAGCCGGCGTTTCCACCGCCGATCTTCTCTGGGAAGAAACGGTAGCGCCTGGTGGCTACGCGACGCGCCGCCTGTCCCGTGGATCGCGCCTGCGGCTGATCGACGTGAACGGAGATGCCTGCGCCTCGCTGATGGTGTTCAACGCCGAAATGCCCACCGAACGGTTGAATGTGGCCGATACCGTGAAGGTGCAATGGAACGCCTACCTCGGCGCGGGCAAGCTGCTACTGTCCGACATGGGCCGGGCGTTGATGACGCTGGTGGAGGATCAGGCGGAAACGCACGATACGTTCTGCGGCACCTCCAACGCCGCCACCAACGCGGCGAAGTATGGTGATGGCAGCAACAGCGGCGCATACCCCAACGGACGCGATCGTCTCATCCTGGGCGCGGCCAAGCACGGCCTGACACGGCGCGACGTTCACCCTTGCGTCAATCTGTTCAAGGGTGCGCGCATAGAAGCTGATGGCGCGATCACGCCGCTGGTCGGCCCCTACGACGCCGGCCGCTCTTTGACGCTACGTGCGGAAATGGACGTGATCATCGTGATCGCCAATTGCCCCCACGTGCTCGATCCGCGCCCGGACTATACCGTGACGCCGCTGCGCCTGACTGCTTGGCGCGGGCCGGTCACGCCCGAAGACGACATTTATCGCAACGCGACGCCGGAGGGCCTGCGCGCCTTCCAGAACGTCGAGGACTATCACCGCCGCTAAGGAGCGCCACCATGAGTGCCGACCCTCATCTTGCCGGGCTTCCCGGCACCCCTCGTCATGACCAGATCGTGGCCGCCCGCGCGCCGTGGCTGCACCATATCAAGGCGGGCGAAACGCTGCGCATCGTGGACCTGGAAGGCAACCAGGCCGTGGACTTCCTGCTCTATTCCGCTGCCGACGATGCCGAGCGTTACAGCGCGCAGGACACCGTGGCGGCGCAAGGCAACCTGTTCCTGCGCACGGGGACCGTGCTGCGCTCCAACGAGGGGAGGCCGATGATGACCATCGCGGCTAGCGCTGTGGAATATCACGACACCATCGGCGGCGCCTGTTCGTGCGAGAGCAATACGTTGCGCTATGGCCATCACACCAAGGCGCAGCACGCCTGCGTCGAGAATTTCCTGGAAGCCAACCTCACCGAAGGGCGCGGCAAGCGTGATATCGTTTCCAACATCAATTTCTTTATGAATGTTCCTGTCGAACCCGACGGGTCGCTGGGCATCGTCGACGGAATATCCGCGCCGGGCCTGACTGTCGATCTGCGGGCGGAAATGGACGTGATCGTGGTCGTGTCCAACTGCCCGCAGATCAACAATCCCTGCAACGCGTTCAACCCCACGCCTGTCAGAATGATCGTCGCAGGATGAGCTTCGATACGGTTCTGATCGCCAACCGGGGCGCGATCGCCACTCGCATCATCCGCACGCTGCGCCGCATGGGGCTGCGCTCCGTCGCGGTCTATTCCGAGGCCGACGCTGGTTCCCTGCACGTGACCGAGGCGGACGAGGCCGTCTGCATCGGTCCGGCTGCGGCAGCGGAAAGCTACCTCAACATCGCCGCGATCCTGCAAGCAGCCAAAGACACCGGCGCGGGCGCGATCCATCCCGGCTACGGCTTTCTGGCGGAGAATACCGAATTCGCCGAGGCTTGCGCGGCTGCGGGCGTGGTGTTCATCGGTCCGACGCCGGACAACATCCGCACCTTCGGCCTGAAGCACAGCGCCCGCGCGCTGGCCGCGGCGCACGCTGTGCCGCTGGCCCCCGGCACCGGCCTGCTGACCGACGAGGAAGAAGCCGTTCGCGAGGCCGCGAGGATCGGTTACCCGGTAATCCTGAAAGCCACGGCGGGCGGCGGCGGCATCGGCATGCGCGTCTGCGAAGGCGAGGACGACGTGCGCCAGGGCTTTGCGGCCGTGGCGCGGTTGGGCGAGGGCAATTTCGGCGATGCGGGCGTATTCCTGGAACGCTACATCCGCCGCGCCCGCCACGTCGAAGTGCAGATCTTCGGCGATGGCGCAGGCCGCGTCGTCGCGCTGGGAGAGCGCGACTGTTCGCTTCAGCGCCGCACCCCGAAAGTGGTGGAAGAAGCGCCTGCGCCGCTGCTGCCTGAGACCGTGCGACAAGCTCTATACTCCGCTGCGATCCGGCTGGGCGAAGCCGCACGCTACCGCTCGGCAGGTACGGTGGAATTCCTGTACGACGCGGACCGGCACGAGTTTTTCTTCCTGGAGATGAACACGCGCCTTCAGGTAGAGCATGGCGTGACCGAAGAGGTCATGGGGCTCGACCTGGTGGAGTGGATGATCCGGGGCGGCGCGGGGGACTTCACCTTCCTTGATCACGCCCCCACCACCCCGCAGGGCCATGCGGTGCAAGTGAGGCTCTATGCCGAAGACCCGGCGCTGGATTACCGCCCGACGTCCGGCACGCTCACCGCCGTGCGTTTCCCCGAAGATATCCGCGCCGAAACCTGGGTTATGGCAGGCTCGAAGGTCAGCGCCTGGTACGATCCGATGCTTGCCAAGCTGATCGTTCACGCACCCACACGCGAGGAAGCGGTAACGGCGATGCAGGCCGCGCTCGATGCCAGCCGGGTCGACGGGATCGAGACCAATTTGCGCTGGCTGCGCGACGTGGTGCGCTGCCCGGAGTTCACCAGCGGCGAGGTTTCCACTCGCGTGCTGGACGCCATCAGCTATCAGCCGCGCAGCATTCGCGTGCTGACGGGCGGGACCTGCACCACCGTGCAGGACTGGCCGGGGCGGCAGGGGCTGTGGGCGATCGGCGTACCGCCATCAGGGCCGATGGATGACCAGTCCTTCCGGCTGGGCAATCGCCTGCTGGGCAACGCCGAGGGGATGACCGGGCTGGAGATCACTGCGTCCGGTCCCACCCTGGTGTTCAACGCCCCGGCCCGCATCTGCCTGACGGGTGCGGATTTCGACGCCCGGCTGGATGACCAGCCAGTACCGCGCGGCATCGCCATCGATGTGTCCACCGGCCAGACCCTGGCCATGGGCCGAGCACGCCAGGGCGGCATGCGCGGCTACCTGCTGTTTGCGGGTGGCCTCGATATCGAGCCCTACCTGGACAGCCGCGCCACGTTTGAGCTTGGCCAATTTGGCGGACATGCGGCGCGGCCGCTATTGGCGGGTGATACGTTGCACCTGGGCGAGGCACCGACGGCCGAGGCGCTTGCCACTGCCGATCTGCCGCGACTGGGCGCTAACTGGTCGCTAAGGGTACTTTACGGCCCCCATGGCGCACCCGATTTCTTCACGGCGGACGACATCGCGACCATCGTCGGTGCCGAGTGGCAGGTCCATTACAATTCCAACCGCACCGGCGTGCGCCTGATCGGCCCCAAGCCGCAATGGGCCCGCACCGATGGCGGAGAAGCCGGCCTGCACCCGTCCAACATCCACGACAACCCCTACGCGATCGGCGCGGTGGACTTCACCGGCGACATGCCGATCATCCTTGGGCCGGACGGTCCTTCGCTGGGTGGTTTCGTCTGCCCCTTCGTAGTGATCGCCGCGGATCGCTGGATGATGGGCCAATTGAGCGCGGGAGACCGCCTGCGCTTCGTACCGGTGACGATCGAGGACGCCGCCACCGCCGACATGGCGCAACATGCGCTGCTAGGCGGCCAGACCCCGGTTCCGGCGGACATGGGCCGGGCCGTCGCAATGCTGTCGCCGATCTTGACCGATCTGCCCGAAGCGAACGGGCGACCCCGCACCGTCTATCGCCAGCAAGGCGATCGCAATATCCTGGTCGAATACGGCCCGATCGTCCTGGACATCGAACTGCGCATCCGGGTGCAGGCGCTGCTGCAGGAACTGGAGCGGCAAGCCCTGCCCGGCGTGATCGACATCACTCCCGGCATCCGCTCGCTGCAATTCCACTTCGATGGCGAGCAGATGACGCAGGCTACTGCGCTGGCGGCACTGATGGCTGCGGAAGAGCGGCTGGGCGATCTGGAGGATTTTGCAATCCCCTCACGCATCGTCCACCTCCCCCTCAGCTGGCGTGATCCCGCGATTACCGAGACGATCGACAAGTACATCAGCGGCGTGCGCGATGATGCGCCCTGGTGCCCGGATAACATCGAGTTCATCCGCCGCGTCAACGGCCTGCCCGATGCGCAGGCGGTGGAGGACGTGGTTTTCGATGCCAGCTATCTCGTGCTGGGCCTGGGCGACGTCTATCTGGGTGCGCCCGTCGCAACTCCCGTCGATCCCCGCCACCGGCTTGTCACCACCAAGTACAACCCGGCGCGCACATGGACGCCGCCAAACGTGGTGGGCATCGGCGGCGCGTATATGTGCATCTATGGCATGGAAGGGCCCGGCGGCTATCAGCTTTTTGGCCGCACTATCCAGGTGTGGAACACGCACAACCAGACGGACGCCTTCGTGGACGGCAAGCCCTGGCTGCTGCGCTTCTTCGACCAGATCCGCTTCTTCCCCGTCAGCGCCGATGAATTGACCGATTGGCGCCGCGATTTCCCCGCCGGGCGGCGCTCCATTCAGGTCGAGGAATCGGAGTTTCGCTTGTCCGACTATCGCGCCTTCCTGCGCGATAACGGCGAGACGATCGATGCCTTCCAGGCCCAGCGTCAGGCGGCATTCGATGCCGAGCGCACCGCCTGGCACGCCAGCGGTGAGTTCGACCGGGTCAGCACGGACGATGCCGCCCCAGCCGATGGCGCCGCGATCGAAGTTCCCGAGGGCGCGGATCTAATCGAAGTCCCGTTCGGCGGCAGCGTTTGGAAGCTGCTAGTATCGGTGGGAGACGAAGTGAAAGCCGGTGACACGATCGCCGTGATGGAAGCGATGAAGATGGAGTTCCCCGTGGAAAGCCCCGGCAGCGGCACGATCGCCGCGCTCTACATGCAGGAGCGGCAATCGCTGCAACCCGGCGCGGCGATGCTGGCGCTGAGGCGGCACCCGTGATCGCATTGGAACGCCGCAGCGCCGCCGCGATCGCCGCCGCAATCCGCTCAGGCCAAACGACGGCCCTGGCGGTGGCGGAGGAAACGCTCGACAGGATCGCGACTTACGATGCCGTGCAGCGCGCCGTATGGATCAGCCGCGTCGAGCCGGAGGATCTGCTCAGTGCCGCGCGCGCGATCGACACCCGCATCACGGCCGGAGAGGATCTGCCGCTGGCGGGCGTCCCCTTCGCGGTGAAGGACAATATTGACGTCGCCGGGCTCGAGACTACCGCCGCCTGCCCCGCCTTCGCCTACCTGCCCGATGCTTCCGCCACCGTGGTGCAGAAGCTGCTGGACGCGGGCGCGCTGTGCGTGGGCAAGACCAACCTCGATCAGTTCGCCACCGGCCTCAACGGCACGCGCAGCCCCTATGGCGTGCCGCGCAACCCCTACAATCTGGCCTATGTCAGCGGCGGGTCCAGCTCCGGTTCCTCCGTTGTCGTGGCGGCGGGACTGGTCCCGTTCGCGCTGGGAACCGACACCGCCGGCTCAGGCCGCGTGCCCGCCGCCTTTCAGCACCTGATCGGCTTCAAGCCCAGCAAGGGCCGGTGGAGCACCAGCGGCCTCGTCCCCGCCTGCCGCACGCTGGACTGCATCACCGTCTTCACGGACGACACCGCCGATGCGCGCCTGATCGACCATGTGGTCGCCGGCTTTGATGAGGCCGATCCCTATTCGAAGCCGCTTGCCGATCGGCCGGTAAAACCGCGCGTCATTGGCATTCCCCGGCGCGACCAGCGCATGTGGTTCGGCGATGCGGAAGCGGAATATCTCTTCGATCGCGCGGTGGAGCATCTTGGCCGCTCCGCCCGGATCGTGGAGATCGACCTGGCGCCCCTGCTGGAAGCAGCGATGCTGCTGTATAACGGACCTTGGGTGGCGGAGCGCGCCGCGGCCGTCTCCGATCTGCTGGCCACGAACCCCACCGCCATCGATCCCACCGTCCGCGCGGTGATCGCGGAAGGCCTGAACTACAGCGCCGTCGATGCCTTCAATGGCACATATCGCCTGGCCGCGCTGAAGCGCCACGCCGATGGCTTGTGGGGCAAGATAGATCTGCTCGCCTTCCCCACTGCTGGCACGACTTACCGCGTGGTGGAGATGCTGGCCGCCCCCGTCGCTCTTAACAGCAATCTAGGGCGCTACACCAACTTCGTGAACCTGCTCGACATGGCCGCAGTCGCGGTGCCCGCAGGCGCACGCGCCAATGGTACCGGCTTTGGCGTAACCCTGATCGGCCCCGCCGATACCGACCGGGCGCTGCTGGACGTGGCCGACGCTTACTTTGCCGCCGCCAAACTTCCGTTCCCACCCCCGCTCGATCTGGAGGGCAAGATGCAGACCGTGAAACTCGCCGTTGTTGGCGCCCACTTGAAGGACATGCCACTGCACTGGCAACTCACCTCGCGAGAGGCGAAGTTTGTCGGCGCATTCGAGACCGCCTCCACCTATCGGCTCTACGCCATGGCGGACAGCGTGCCGCCTAAGCCCGCACTGGTTTACGCCGAGGACGGCGCAGCGATCACGGTTGAGGTCTATGAACTGGACGTCGCCAGCTTCGGCAGCTTCACCGTCGATGTGCCCGCCCCCCTGGCGATCGGCACGGTCACACTGGCGGACGGCAGCAGCGTCAAGGGCTTCGTCGCCGAACCGCGCGCGCTGACCGGGGCGACGGACATCACCCATCTGGGCGGCTGGCGCGCCTTCATCGCCCAGCAGACGGAGACCGCGTCGTGATCCGCGCTCGGACCATGCGCGTGCTGGCCTCCGCGGTGGCTATCGGTTGCGGCCTGGCCATGGCGGGTCCGGCGCTGGCGCAAAAGGAACAGGTGATCACCGTCCCCGACTTCGCCGATTTCCTGGCCATCGACGGAAAAACCGTCTGGGCGACCAACAAGGGTCGGGTGGAGCAATGGTCCCGCAAGGGCAAGCTGGCCGAAGTGCCCATTGCCCGTCCCTGCGGCGGCATGTCGATCATGGGCACCGACTTATGGGTGGCCAATTGCAAGAACGGCACGCTGGACAGGATTAATATCCGCTCCGCCAAGAAGATCGCGGCGATCGCCACCGGCATCGCCAACGGCAAGGAGGGTGAGCTTAACGTCGTCACCGGCGCGGGATCGGTGTGGATCGCCAGCGACCCGGCGGGTGGCATTGCCCGCGTCGATCCCGCCACCAACACCGTCATCGCCATGATCCCAACCGAGGCCGGGGCGTATTACTTGGCCTTCGGACACGGCGCGCTTTGGGCCGCCAGCAGCAAGACACGGACGCTCCAGCGTATCGACCCGGCCACCAATACCGTCGTTGCGACAATCCCTCTAGGCCAACAGCCGGGCTTCCTCGTGGCCGGCGAAGGCGCGGTGTGGGTGCAGGAGCAGGGAGACGGCACCGTTGCTGCGATCGACCCTGCCACCAATGCCGTGCGCGGACGGGTGAAGGTCGGCGAAAATCTGAAATACGGCGATATCGATACCGGCGGCGGCAAAGTGTGGCTGCGTACCACGGACGATCAGACGTTCGTGGTGATCGATCCCAAGACCCTGGCTATCCGCGCCCGCATCGGCGAGGCCGAAGGCAGCGGTGCCTTGCGCTACACCCCCACCGGCATCTGGACCAGCGCGCACGATGTCCACACGATCACCTGGTGGCCCAAACCGGACACGATCGGCAAGTAACTCGAATAGCCAAAATCGACGCCGACGATCAGTGGTACAATAGATGCACGCAAAAGCGGCCTGCCCCCCTTGAGAAGCAGGCCGCTTTTTATACCAGCCGTCTGGCGGCCGCAACTTACTGCGCGAGGGCGAGCTTCGCAGCAGCCTGCGACGGGGCATAAGCCGTGCGCGCTTCGATCTGCGAGCGCACATCGGCCACTACGGCAGCGCGGCACTCGCGCGTCTTGGCTTCAAGGTCGAGGTGGACGGTAGCCAAACGATCCCCGCAAACGGAGCGCGCGGCCTGATCCATGCGGATCGCAAGGCGCTGCTGGCCATCGGCAGTCGACAGGTCAATGCCGCGCAGGTTCAACACCGCCTGATCCTGGGCAAAAGGGTTTTCGGTGGCGTTGGCCGAAACCGAAGTGGTGAGCGCGACGGCCGCAAGGGCCATGAGGCCAGTCTTCATCATCATCTCCTGCACAATCTGACAGGCCGCGCACTGGCGGCTCGGAAGCTCTAATAGCTCCGAGTGATGATAATGACAATAACGGAAACTAGTTCCGATGTATTAGGTCTATAGTATTATTCAGTCTAATCCAAAGTAATAACTAAAGATGCCAAATCCGTAACATGGCCCAGCAGGCCGATCGGCAGGCGAACCCTGTTGTCAGTATCACGCTGCGCCGCGGCATCGTAGGACGTGACGACGATGTGGCGATCGAACGGCGCTGACCATTCCTTGATGGTGCCGACGGAAAGGTTCGCGCGCCAGTTGCGTTGTCCTTGTACGGCAACAAGATGGCCGTTGATCCGAACCGGCGCGCTGGCATCGTCACGATGGCCAGTCACCTGCAGGCAGCTTTGTGCGCCGCAGCGTACCAGCTTTGCCTCTGCGCCGCTGTCGGCCAGAGCGGGCACGGCGTGTAATACTGCAACGGCGGTGAGACCGCCAGCTAGGGCCTTTCGGATGGCACGCAGAGCGGATCTCCTCATAGCAAAAAAAGTTTGGGGGGAGGTGTCATTCGACATCGATCCCGGCCTCCTCCAGCATGCGACGCACCGGCTCGAGCACTTGGGCATGGCGTTTCCAGCGCGCGACCGATTCGGTGTAGAGCGGACGGCGGACTTGTGCGGCGCTTGGCGTGGAAACCGGAGCGGCATTGGTATGGAAAGACAGGCACGCGTCCGACCATTCCAGGCCGCAATGCGATAGCAGACGACGCGTCTGGCCTTCCTGATCGGCCACCAGGTCTTCGTAACGCAGTTGCAGGATGCGGCCGGGCATGGCGGCATCCCAGCGCGCCATCAGCCGATCGAACCGGATGTAGTAAGCGGCGATCTCGATCAGGTCGTAGCTGTAGTCGTAATAGCGGGATGAAATCGCGAAGAGATTGCGGAAGTTGCTCAGCACCGTGTCCATCGGATTGCGGCGCAGGCAAACGATGGGAGCCGCAGGCAAAGCCTTTGCGATCAGCCCCGCATATTGGAAATTTCCGGGAAACTTGTCCACGAAGCGCGGCGTCATCGCGCGGCGGTGATGATGCGCCATCAGGCCGTAGTTCCGCCCGATCGCGGCCATGTCGGCCCGTGCCGCCGCCATAACGGTTTCGGGATCGAGCACGGTGCGGGTGCGCGTGCCCGATGCCTGCTTCACCGCCAAGGGCAGCGCCTGCAATTCGCCCACGCTTTCGACGTCGGG
>NZ_CAXYKL010000122.1:0-9781 GCF_964277725.1 uncultured Novosphingobium sp.
ACCGCAATATCTAGCGGGACGGAAGGGGGAACGCCTCGATCCCCCCGCTGCCGATGAAGCCTCAGGCGGCCAGATCGAACGGCGCGATCTCGCCCGAGAGGTACAGCTTCTTCGCCTTCGCGCGGCTGAGCTTGCCGGAACTGGTGCGAGGGAGGCTCTTGGGCGGGATCAGCTCGATCACGCAGTTCATGCCGGTGATGGCGCGCACCTTGTCGCGGATCTGATCACGCAGCTCCAGGCGCTTGACCGGATCGGACACGCGGCAATGGACCAGCACAGCTGGGGTTTCCTCGCCATTTTCCATCTCGATCGAGAAAGCCGCGATATCGCCATGGTTGAAGCCAGGCAATTGCTCCACCGCCCATTCGATATCCTGAGGCCAGTGGTTCTTGCCGTTGATGATGATCATGTCCTTCGCCCGGCCGACGATGAACAGGTAGCCTTTGGCCATGTACCCCATGTCACCAGTATCGAGCCAGCCATCGACCAGGCAGGCGGCGGTGGCTTCGGGATCGCGGAAATAGGAATGCATTACGCTGGTGCCGCGGCACCACACCTTGCCAATCTGATGATCGCGCAGCGTGCCGCCGTCCTCGCCCCGGATCACCACTTCCATGTCCTTCACGGCCTTGCCGCAGTTGACGATGGCGCGGTAGCGGGCGGGGCGGCTGAGATCGCGGGGAGAGCCGGACAGGCGCTCTTCCTCGACCAATTCGACGCGGATGCCTTCGCCGGGCGGCATGACGGTGACGGCCAGGGTCGCTTCGGCCAGGCCGTAGCTGGGCAGAAAGGCGCTTGCCTTGAAACCGGCATCCGCAAAGGCATTGACGAAGCTTTGCATCACGTCGGGCCGGATCATGTCCGCACCGTTGCCGGCCAGGCGCCAGCGCGACAAGTCGAAGCGATCGTTCACGGCCGTTTGGCTGGAGATGCGGCGCGCGCAGATGTCATAGCCGAAGGTGGGCGAGTAGGAGACCGATGTGCCCTGGTTACGCGTGATCAGGTCAAGCCACGCCAGCGGACGACGGGCGAAATCCTCTGTCTTCAGGTAATCGCCAGAAACCTGGTTTGCGATCAGCGACAGGAAACAGCCGACCAGCCCCATGTCGTGATACCACGGCAACCAGGAGATGCAGCGATCGTCATCCTCCAGCACCATGGCGTGACTGTGCGCCGACAGGTTCGACAACAGCGAGCGATGGGTGACGGCAACGCCATGTGGGAAACGGGTGGAGCCGGACGAGTACTGGAGGTAGCAGATATCGTCGGTCTGGATGTTCGGCAGGTCCACCGCAACCGCGGTGCCAGCGGTAAAATCGTCCCAGCCGGCATGCTCGCACCCTTGGCGGGCGGCGGCGGCGGCGGTCATCTCGCTGATCTCGTTAGGACCGACCAGCATCTTGGGGTCAGAGCTGTTGAGCTGCACGGCCAGCTGCTCGATGTAGTTGTCCTTGCCGCCAAAGCTGGTGGGCAGCGGCAGCGGCACCGGCCATACGCCAGCGTAGATCGCGCCGCAGAACAGCGCCGCGAACTCCGGCCCGGTCTCCGCGATCAGGGCCAGGCGATCACCCGGCACAAAGCCGCGCGCGATCAGTTCATAAGCAACCTGGCGAGCATCCTCGCGCAGTTCGGTATAGCGATAAGCCCGGGTCAGCGTGCCGCGCGGATCGTGGAAATTGAAGCCGCGCTTGCCTGTTGCGGCATAATCCAGCGCTTCGCCGAATGTCTCGAAGTCAGCCAGACGACGCGGCAGGCTGTCGGTATTGGGGGTGGCGAGCAACTTGGTCTCCGCCAGGTCCGGCACCAGTCCGATGGTGTCGTTCATCTCACAAAACCTTGTGCTGTTGATCTTTTTCGCATGGTTGCGCGGGCCCTTATCGGGGTTTCAACGATTGCGAAACACCTCTCTCCCACGCAATGCTATAGCGCTCCTCATTCCAGGGCGACTGTGGCACGAATAGGGCAGCATGCCACGAACTGACCGCAAACCGTCGCCATTGGACGACAAACGGCTGGAAGAGCTGGCTTTGTCCTATGTCGCCCGCTTCGCCACCACCCGTGCAAAGCTGGAGGCCTATCTTATCCGCAAGCTGCGGGAGCGTGGCTGGGACGACGAGGAAATGCCGAATGCCGCCGCCCTTTCACGCCGCTTTGCCGAGGCGGGCTATGTCGACGATGCGGTCTATGCCCGGATGAAGTCGGACAGCTTGCTGCGCCGCGGCTACGGCGGGCGGCGCGTGGGCGAGGCTTTGCGGGCGGCAGGGGTGGAGGAGGCGGTGCGCGTGGATGTGGCGCCAGACGCGGGCATGGCGCGGCAGTCGGCCGTCGCGCTGGCCCGGCGGCGGCGGTTCGGCCCATGGCACGATCCTCTCCCGGACCGTCCGCTGCGCGACAAGCAGGTGGCCGCGATGCTGCGCGCGGGACATACGCTCGACAATGCGCGTCGGATCGTGGAATCGACGACGATTGCCGCGCTCGAGGAATGGCTCGAGTCGGCGCAAGGAGATGACCTTTGCGATTGATACCGACACTTGCGGCCCTGGCGCTGGCGCTGGGCGCGTGTTCTTCTGGCGGCTTGGACGGCAGCTCCGGCGCAGCGAACGCCAAGAGCGCCACCGCCGCGCCGACGGTGCATGCGGTATCCGGTCTGCCCGTTATCGACCTGACGATCCGCAGCGGGGCGAAGACTCACGCCTTCCGCGTCGAAGTGGCGGCATCGCAGGAGGAACAGGCCAAAGGCCTGATGTTCCGTACCGAAATGGGCGCGGATGAGGGCATGATATTTCCGGAAGCAACGCCGCGTCGCCCCTCGTTCTGGATGAAGAACACGGTGATCCCGCTGGACATCATCTTTATCGCGCCCAACGGCAGGATCCTCAACATCGCCAATGCCTTGCCGTATGACCTGACGCCGGTGCCGTCCGAAGGGATCGCCGGGGCGGTGCTGGAACTGAACGGCGGCCGGGCGGCGCAACTGGGCATCAAGCCGGGCGACAAGGTCAGCTGGAAGCTGCCGAAGGCGCGGTGAGGGCATATCCTTGCCCAATCCGCTTGGCACGAGCGGCGAAGGGGGCTAACGCGAGGCCGCTATGAGCATCCTCTCAAAGATCTTCACCTGGTGGAACGGCGCGACAATCGGCACTTCGCTGTGGAGCGCGCGCAATGGCGAACACGTCGGCACGGACGCGCAAGGAAACACCTATTTCCGCTCGGCCAAGCTGAAGACCACGCAAGGGTATGAGCGCCGCTGGGTCATGTACGCTGGCGCGAACGACGCCAGCAACGTGCCCGCCGAATGGCACGGGTGGCTTCACCACAATTCTGACGGCTTGCCGGAAAGCAATCTGCCGCCGGCCCGCATCTGGGAGGTGGACTACACGCCCAACGCCACCGGCACCGGCAACGCTTATCGTCCGCAGGGCGCATTGGAGCGTGGTGGCCAACGCGCCCGCGCCACGGGGGACTACGAAGCCTGGTCCCCGGACGCCTGAGGAAAGCGCGTTGAAGCGGTTTTGCATGGCAAGGGGGGCGATCGCGGCACCGTTCGCTGCGCTTGCCCTGTTGTCCGCCTGCAAGGGAGAGCCAGCGCCGGAGGCGCAGGAAACCGGCGTTCCCGAAGCGATCGCGCAGACCGGCGGCAAGGCCGTGATCCCCGTCGTCGGCAAGGACGATTATGGCACCCCGCTCAAAGAGCGCGTTGCCACGCTGGGCCTGCTGAACAAGCGCAACAACCTGAGCCAGGACGTGGTGATGAAGCCGGGCGAGACTCGGCGCGTCGGCAATGTCGTGCTCAAGCTGGCGTCATGCGAACGCACGTTGCCGTGGGAAGCGCCGGCGGATGAGGGCGCTTTCGTGCAGGTCTTCGTGCAGGATCGCGCCACCGCTCAGGAAAAGCTGGGCTGGCACAAGATCTTCTCCGGCTGGCTTTTCAAGAATTCGCCTGCGCTGAACGTCGTGCAGCACCCGGTCTACGATGTCTGGGTCAAAAAGTGTGCGATGAATTTCCCAGGTGAAGAAGCGGGCCCGGCGGACGCAGCCTCGGCCAAGAGCGCGGCAAAGGCCTCCGGCACCGCGAGCGCTCGCCCTGCGGCATCGCCGTCCGCCGCAGCCACACCGGCCGCCCCGGCGGCGCCGGAAGAGGACGTCGTGGAAGAGGCCAATGCCCCGGATTGAGCTTGTTTCAGCAGGGTCAGATACCGCTTTTGGCTAATTTCCACCGCCCCTAACGAAGCAAGGTGCGGGGTCATAAACTGGCAATCCAGCAATTGCGCGCCCGCTTTACGCAGCGAAGCGACCAGCCAGCACAGCGCAACTTTCGATGCGTCGGTGCGGCGTGAGAACATGCTCTCACCGCAAAACGCCCGATCGAAGCCGACGCCGTAAAGCCCGCCAACCAGGATGCGAGAGCCGTTCGGCAGGGTTTCCCAACATTCGATCGAATGGGCATGCCCCAGCGCATGAAGCCGCTCATAGCTCGCCTGGATGCGGTGGCTGATCCAGCTTTCATGCTCTTCCGCGCGCGGGGCCGCACAGGCATTCAGCACATCCGGAAAGGCTTCGTTGCACGTCACCGTGAATCGCCCGCGCCGCAGAGTGCGAGCGAGCGACTGCGAGAGATGGAACCCATCGAGCGGCAGGATCGCGCGCAAGCGGGGCTCGACCCAGAAGACATCGGGATCGTCACGCCGGTCGGCCATGGGAAACACGCCGCTGCGATAGGCCAGCATCAGCAGTTCGGAATCGATCATGGGCGAGGAGACGGAAGCGTGCACACTGAGGAACGTAGCAGAGTTTTCTAAAGACGAGATGCCATTCGGCGGCTGGCCTTTCACAGGCAGCGCGCGGGGAAATGCGCTAGAACATGCCCCCGGCCAAAGCATCGATCGCACCCTGCAGGATCACTGCCGCCGCCGCCGAATCGATCCGCTCTGCCCGTTTGGCGCGGCTCATGTCCTGCGCGATCAGATCACGCTCCGCCCCGCTGGTCGACCAGCGCTCGTCCCAGAGCAGGATCGGCAGCCCCAACACTGCCAGATTGCGCGCATAAGCGCGGCTCGACTGCGCGCGCGGACCGGAACTGCCATCCATGTTCAGCGGCAGGCCGATCACCAAGCCCTTGATCCCCCGCTCGCGAATCAATCCCTCCAACGCGGCCTTGTCCGCCCCGAACTTTCCGCGCTTCAGCGTCTTGCCCGGCGAGGCGATCCGCCAGCCGGCATCGCAGAATGCCGTGCCGATGGTCTGAGTGCCAAGATCAAGACCCAGCAATCCACCGCCTCCGGGCAAGGCATCGCGATATTCCAGCGCGCTGGTGGTGACGGGGGGAGCGGCAACCGGCGGTTCACTCACTTCCCGAACTTCCTTTGCGTCTTGCCATAGCGCATCTTGCGCGTGCCGGGTTTACCCTCGTTGCTGCGTCCCACGATCGGTGCGCGCTTGTCCTTGTCGGGAAGGCCAAGTTCCTCGCCTTCCAGCTTGCGGATCTCGTCGCGCAGGCGGCCGGCTTCTTCGAACTCCAGATCGGCTGCGGCGGCGCGCATCTTCTTTTCCAGGTCTTCGATGTAACCGCGCAGGTTGTGGCCGACCAGGTTGTTCTGGCCTTCCGCGTCGATGTCCACCAGCACGCCATCGCGGCTGGCGGTGTCGGCGACGATATCGGCGATGCGGCGCTTGATCGTCTGCGGGGTGATCCCGTTCGCTTCGTTGAATTCCTGCTGGCGGGCGCGACGGCGGTCGGTCTCGGTGATCGCCCGCTCCATGCTGCCGGTCATGCGATCGGCGTAGAGGATCACGCGGCCGTCAACATTGCGGGCGGCGCGGCCGATGGTCTGGATCAGCGAGGTTTCGGAGCGCAGGAAGCCCTCCTTGTCGGCATCGAGGATGCAGACCAGACCGCACTCGGGAATGTCCAGCCCCTCGCGCAGGAGGTTGATGCCGATCAGCACGTCATAGACGCCCAGCCGCAAGTCGCGGATCAGCTCGATGCGCTCCAGCGTCTCGACGTCGGAGTGCATGTATCGCACCCTGACGCCCTGCTCGTGCATGAACTCGGTCAGGTCTTCGGCCATGCGCTTGGTGAGAGTCGTGACGAGGGTGCGATAGCCGTTGGCGGCCGTCGTTTTGCATTGTTCGATGCAATCCTGCACCTGGTCCTCGACCGGCCGGATCTCCACTGGCGGATCGATCAATCCGGTCGGGCGAATCACCTGTTCGGCGAAGACGCCGCCCGATTCCTCTATCTCCCAGCGGCCGGGCGTGGCGGAGACCGCAATCGTCTGCGGGCGCATCGCGTCCCACTCGTTGAAGCGCAGCGGGCGGTTGTCAATGCAACTGGGCAGCCGAAAGCCGTACTCGGCCAGGGTGATCTTGCGTCGATGGTCGCCTCTGGCCATCGCGCCGACTTGCGGCACGGTCTGATGGCTCTCGTCCACGAACAGCAGGGCGTTGTCCGGCAGATACTCGAACAGTGTCGGCGGTGGCTCGCCGGGCAGGCGGCCGGTGAGGAAGCGACTGTAGTTCTCGATGCCGTTGCACGATCCGGTGGCGGCGATCATCTCCAGATCGAAGTTGGTGCGTTGCTCCAGCCGCTGGGCTTCCAGCAGTCGGCCTTCGATCTCCAGTTCCTTCAGCCGCTCCGTCAGCTCGAACTTGATGGCCTCGCTCGCCTGCTTCATCGTCGGGCCGGGTGTCACGTAGTGCGAATTGGCATAGACGCGCACCTTTTCCAGAGCCTGGCCTTTCTTGCCGGTCAGCGGATCGAACTCGGCGATCTCCTCGATCTCGTCGCCGAAGAAGCTGATGCGCCAGGCGGTGTCTTCCAGGTGGGACGGGAACAGCTCCAGATTATCACCGCGCACCCGGAAGTTGCCGCGTGCGAAGGCGGTGTCATTACGCTTGTACTGCAACGCCACGAGCTTACGGATGATCTCGCGCTGGTCCTGCGTCTCACCCTGCTTGAGATCAAAGATCATCGCCGAATAGGTTTCGACCGAGCCGATGCCGTAGAGGCAGGAAACCGAGGCGACGATGATCACGTCGTCCCGTTCCAGCAGCGCACGCGTGGCCGAATGGCGCATCCGGTCGATCGCTTCGTTCACCGAGCTTTCCTTCTCGATGTACGTGTCCGATCGGGGGACGTAGGCCTCGGGCTGATAGTAGTCGTAATAGGATACGAAATACTCGACCGCATTGTCCGGGAAGAAGTCGCGGAACTCGGCATAAAGCTGTGCGGCCAGGATCTTGTTGGGGGCCAGGATCAACGCCGGGCGCTGCAATTCCTCGATCACCTTGGCCATGGTGAAGGTCTTGCCAGAGCCGGTG
The DNA here is from genome assembly GCF_964277725.1 of uncultured Novosphingobium sp. Taxonomy (NCBI): domain Bacteria; kingdom Pseudomonadati; phylum Pseudomonadota; class Alphaproteobacteria; order Sphingomonadales; family Sphingomonadaceae; genus Novosphingobium; species uncultured Novosphingobium sp. The sequence continues at coordinate 7,321 of NZ_CAXYKL010000122.1, forward strand.
ACGCCCAGCAGCGTCTGTGTCTTCTCACCCTCCAGCGCGGCGGCGACGAGATCGGCGATGGCGGTCGGCTGGTCGCCTGCGGGCGCATAGTCGGACTGGATCACGAACCGCTTGCCCGGCATCGATTTTTCGGGCCGCGTCGGCTTGTGCGGCACGAAGTTTCCGGATGTGTCAGGCTCTTCCAAGCCGCGGCGGATGACGAGTTCGGGCATGGCGGAACATATGGGGTATGGTGCGCCCAGCCGCAATGCGCCCGGTCGGCCATCAATCATGGCAATTCGATTACAGTTGCGCCATTCAGGTGACGTTGGCGATCGCGGCGCATAGTGGGCAACTCTGCAGCCGCGCATTCGTTCGGCAAGATCGACATCTAACAGGAGACTAAGCGAAGTGCTGGCCATACCGGGCAATTTCTGGAGGATCGCCGAGGAGCGCACGATGCGCGCCCGGGCGGAAGTCCTGCGCCGGTCCGCACTCGCCCGCATGCCGCGCCCCGAAGGCGTGCGCACTCCGCCGCTGCGTTATCTATGGGGAGAAGTCGCCTCGCTTCACCGGCGACCGGGTCGGCATGTGCCCCTCCAGGCCGCCAGCCCACAAATCGTCATGCTGTTGCCTGGCTTCGGTGCTCATCCCAAGCGGATGAAGCCGCTGGCCGATGGCTTGGCGGCGGCGGGGCATACCGTCCTCGATTGGGGACTGGGCTTCAACCTTGGGCCTACCGAGCAGAACTTTGCCTTCCTGATGCGCCGAGTGGGAGCGCTTGCGCGCCAGCACCGGCGGCCCGTGACCTTGATCGGCTGGAGCCTGGGCGGCCTGTTCGCGCGGGAGATCGCACGGCGTGAGCCGGATAGTGTCGCGCGCGTGATTACGATGGGCACGCCGTTCTCGGGCAATCCGCGCGACAACAATGCATGGCGGGCCTATCAGGTTATCACCGGGCATTCCGTGGACGAACCGCCGGTCTCCTGCGAATTTCGGGCCAAGCCGCCCGTGCCGACTACTGCCTTGTGGAGCCCCCGCGACGGCGTGGTGCATCCGCGCTCTGCCGCGGGCTGGCCGGGTGAGCGGGATCGGGCGGTCGCTCTGCGTTGTACTCACTTGGGATTTGCCGGCGCTCCGGAAGTAGTAGCGGCGGTACTGCGTGAATTGGACCGCGAGGGGCAGGCCGCCGACTCGGTCACGCAGCCGGAATAAAGCGCAACGTGCCGGCCAGAACGGCGCGGCCCGCATTGTCCTTCGGGTGGTTGACCCCATCCAGCACCGGCACTTCGCGAAAATCGAATGGGCTCACTCCATCAAGGCAAGCCACATTCACGCCGTACTGATTGGGAACCGATCGGCGCTGGTGATGCGTGTAGATGCCGCAGTGCGAGCAGAAGAAGTGTTGCGCCGATCCCGTGTTGAATCGATAGCTCGTCAACTGATCCTCGCCCTGGAGGAACCGAATGCCGCCGATCTCCACCGATACGGCCACCGCTCCACGCACTCGGCAATAGGAACAGGTGCAGCGGCGGATGGTCTCGAAGCCATCACTCAGTGTCGCCTCAAAGCGAACCGCCCCGCAATGACACAGGCCTGTGTGTACAGTTTTGTCGGCAGTCATCGTCCTGACACCTTCCGCTTTCAGCGCTTCGACAGGCCTGCCCCGACGCGGCTTCCGTGGCGGGCCATTCAACTATTCCTGATATGGCCGCCGATGCCAAGCTTCAGCTAGCCGTCAGCTTCGCGGCGGTTGCCGACGATAACTCAGCGCCTCGGCTATGTGAATGCGGCCGATCCCAGGTGCTCCAGCCAAATCGGCGATCGTCCGCGCGACCCTCAGGATACGCGTATAGCTGCGTGCCGAGAGCCGCATCGCCTCAGCCGCCTGCATCAGCAGCTTGCGGCCCGCCTCGTCCGGGGTGGCGTGGGTTTCGAGCAAGTCACCGTCAAGCTCGGCGTTGCTGCGAAGGCCGGTGCCCTCCAACCTTTCGGTCTGCACTGCCCGCGCGTACGCCACTCGGGCAGCCACTTGTTCGCTGCCCTCGCTCGGGGGTGGGAGTCCAAGGTCCACCGCGCTGACGGGATCGACATCGACGTGCAAGTCGATTCGATCGAGCAGCGGACCGGAGACCTTGCTTTGATAATCGGCGGCGCAGCGCGGCGCGCGGCTGCACCCCAGCGCGGGATCGCCCAAGTGCCCGCAGCGGCAGGGGTTCATCGCTGCGATCAATTGCACCCGGGCCGGGTAGGTGACGTGGGCATTGGCTCTGGCAACGGTGACTTCGCCGGTTTCCAAGGGCTGACGAAGCGAATCAAGTACGGCGCGCTGGAACTCGGGAAGTTCGTCGAGAAACAGGACGCCCAGGTGCGCCATCGAGACTTCGCCCGGCTTCACTTTCAGGCCGCCGCCGGTCAGCGCCGCCATCGAAGCGGAGTGATGCGGCGCGCGGTAGGGCCTGGCGCGGCTGATGCGGCCTTC
>NZ_CAXYKL010000123.1:0-16044 GCF_964277725.1 uncultured Novosphingobium sp.
TTTCGGGACGTGGCGGAAGACACTGCCAATCGCGTGGTCATTCTGACAGGGACCGGCGACAGCTTCATCGACGGCTTCGATCTGGAAAGCGAGGCGATGCCGCCGATGGGGCCGGACGCTTGGGACACGATCTTTCGCGAGGGCCGACGGCTCCTGCGCAATCTGTTGTCTATCGAAGTGCCAGTGATCGCCGCAGTCAATGGGCCAGCAACGATCCACGCGGAACTGGCCGTGATGGCGGATATCGTGCTTGCATCGGATACGACGGTATTCGCAGACAAGCCGCATGCGTTGGCCGGCGTGGTGCCGGGCGACGGCGTCCACGTGATCTGGCCGATGCTGTTTGGCCCCAATCGCGGACGATACTTCCTGCTGACGGGGCAGGAGATCGATGCACGGGAGGCCTTGCGCCTGGGCGTGGTGGGCGAAGTTCTGCCCGCGGGCGAACTGAATGCCCGGGCTTGGCATCATGCACGCACCTTGGCCGCGCGCCCGGCAATGGCCAGCCGCTATACCCGAATGCTGCTGACTCGCGCACTGTCCGCCGGCTTGGAAAGCGAGCTTGGCCAAGGGCTGATCATGGAAGGCATGGCCATTCTCGGTGCGAGTGCCCAGCAATCACAGTGACAGGAACGGGGCCGGTTTCTTGGTCCGGCCCCTTGTGCACTACACCACGATCAATCCCAATACTTGACGGGCATGTCGATCGCTCCGGAGACGGTTTGCATGCCCTTCACCAGACTCTCTTGATCGGCACCGCCGAGGAAGCCGTCTTCCAATCGGTGGAAGTTGCTGATCAGGCCTTCCATCTGATTCGACAAACGCATGAATTCGAAGCCCGCGCTGTGTAGTCCACGCTGCTGGCGTGGAAGATTGGCATAGTCCTGCCGCGGGATGGGCGGCCAGCTGGGATCGTCATGCGGCTTCGGCTCCGGCATCTCGGGTACGGGAGGCTCCTGACCTTCGGGATAGCGCTTGAGCGACCACAGCTCGAAGATGCACTCCTCCGGCCCGGTTGGCCTGATGCGATAGGACGATGCAGCTCCGTGCACCGGCAGCATGAAGAAGTGCGGGAACAGGAAATTGACGTTCGTCGCCAGCTGCTGCTTGTCCAGCGCGTTGAAGTCGCCGCAATCCATGCCATTGTCTTTGTAGTACTTGGTAATCGCGTCGTTTAGGATCACGCGAAACGCGGCCGCCGCTTCGGCAGGATGCTTGGGCAACGGCGTATCGCGCAGCGAACGCACCACTTCCACTTCCTCCGGACTGGTCATACCCGCCATGCCCTCGCTCAGCGTCTGCATGACTTCGGCGTAAGCGTCGATGAATTGCCGTGAGTCCACCTCCTCAGGCATCGTCGAACCGACTGTCATCCAGAAGGTCACGGTGACCGTGTCATCCGGAAGCTTGAGATAGCGCGCATCACCGGGCTTGTTGGTGACGCCATAGGGAAGAAGCTGGGGATGCGTCGTGGCGACGTGGTAGCCTTCCATGAAAGCTTCCATGGCCAGCTTCCAGTTGACCGGAAGTTTTGCCGCCAGCCACCATTCGGCGCGCAGCTGTTCGGCCTTGAAGCCGTCCATCTTGCGGCCGAACTCACCCAGCGTATCGCGCAGCGGCGGAGCGTCGTTATCAAAGTTGATGAACGCGCAACCCATCCACGTTTCCAACCGGACCGGCACCAGATCGAGGTCGGCCTTGCACATGTTTTCGGCAGAGAATGCCGTTTCCTCATAAGCGAAGGTGTTGTTGCCGTCCTTATCCCAGCGCCAGCCGTGGAAGGGACAGATGAAGCCGCCGCGTGCCTTGCCGCGCTTCTGCACCAATTCCACGCCGCGGTGGCGGCAGTGGTTCTGATACGCCTTCACTTCCGTCGCGGAAGTACGCATCACGATCACGGACTGGTCGAGATTGCGATACACCGCATAATCGCCCACTTCTGGAATCTCTTCCAGTCGTGCGGCCATCTGCCACACGCGGGGCCAGAGGTGCTTGCACTCCAGATCGTAGAATTCTTGGTCGTAGTATCGCTTGGCCGGGATGCGATCGGCCTGCGTCACGGCAAACGGCACTTCGCCGCGCAGTCCCTTCGTGCTTAGTTCGTTCATGTCTTTTATCCTCTCCGGCGCCGTCCTCAGTCGATGCCGAGTTCCTGACGGATAGCATCTGCGACGATCAGCGCGGTATCGTCGTCGCGAGTGTAGGGTGATTGCAGGCGGTTATGCGTGAAAGCGACGGCCAGTTTGGTTGCGGGATCGGCAAAGCCGATCGAGTTGCCCGCCCCGGGGTGGCAGATCGCACGCGCGTGCTTGGCAGCGGCGACCGGGGGCTGCTCGCCGCCCAGCCAGAATCCGGCGATTCCCAGCGGGACCGGCTGACCGAACATCACAGGATCGGGCTCATCGCTCATCGGGCGCGGTGTGTTGAAGGTGCGGACGAGATCCTCGGACAACACCCGTACGCCATCTAACTCGCCACCTTGGGCCAGCATTGCCCAGAAACGGGCGCAGCTCTTTGCGGTGAATACGCCGCCGACGCCCGCGATTTCCGCCTTCCGGACATCGGTCCGCTCGAACACCGCAGGGATAAGGTCCACCTGCGGCGGCATCGAAGCCGTGTAAAGCGGCGGCAAATGCTCGGGCGGTAGCGACGGCCGCGCTTCGATCTGCTTGGCAACACGGGGAAACTGGTCCTCGGGCAAGCCAACCCAAATATCCGGTGCATTCAACGGCGCCGCGATTTCGTCGCGGATGAAGCGCCCGATGCTGCGCTGCTGCGGATCGGTGCGGCGCACGATCTCACCCACGATCCAGCCGAACGTCATCGACAGGTAAAGCGCCTTCTCCCCTGGGGGTGCGAGGGGAGTGAGGGCGGCGATGCCCTTTGTCATCCAGTCCCAGTCCACCATCGTTTCCGGCGTCACGCCTTCGGGCATCTGGGGAATACCGGCGCGGTGCGTCAGAACATCGCGAACGGTGGTCGCCTCCTTGCCGTTGGCGGCATACTCGGGCCAGTAGTCGGCAACCTTGGCATCGTAATCGACCAAGCCGCGATCAACCTGGATATGCAGGGCAGTAGCGGCGAAGGGCTTGGTGACCGAATACATGTTGAAGAGCGTATCGCCCGTCACCTCACGCCCGGTATCGGGATCGGCGATGCCCGCCGCCACATCCACCACCAGCTTGCCATCCAGATAAGCGGCGACCTGAACGCCGACTTCGCGTCCATCGTCAATCAGCTGACGCACAGTCTGCTCGACTAAGGGTGTTTTGGGAGCGGCGGCGGTGCTCATATCTGCTTTCCTTCCTGCACGCCCAAAGGCGCCTTAAACTTCGCGGGTCCGATCACTTTTTCTACCTTTCAAACAGAGGTAGGGGACGGTGACCAAATTCCGAGCTCGAACGATGCAGCATATCGAACCTTCATGCGTGCTGTACAAGCGTTCGCCCCGGCAGATATCATGTAGACGTTGATTTGCATCCCTGTCGCTGCCGGACTTGAGTTGGGCCGTGGCGCGACTTGGCTCAAGCCCTCGCTACCCCTTAACCGAGCATCGATCGTTCCCATCCGAACTTAATGCATAGAGGCGTTGTGGGATTTCTTCAGAACATCCTTGGCCGCGATGTATCCAAAGACGAACGATGGCGCGATGCTGGCGCCGGCCCCCGGATAGGTGCGGCCCATTACCGACGAAGTGGAATTGCCCGTCGCGTAAAGGCCTTCGATGACCGAACTGTCCTTGCGCAGCACCCGAGCTCGCTCATCGGTGACGACGCCACCGAAAGTGCCGACGTCGCCCGGATACATGCGCGTGGCATAGAAAGGCCCCTTGGAGATCGCGCCGACGCACGGGTTCGGCTTGTGCGTCGGGTCGCCGCGGAAGCGATCGTATTCCCGTTCTCCCTTGTGGAATTCCTCGTCCACACCGGTTTTAGCGAAATGGTTGTAACGCGCCACTTGCGCGGCCAGACCCGCCGGATCGATCCCCGCTTTCTGGGCAAGTTCCTCAATCGTATCTGCCTTGACGAGGAACCCTTCCTCAAGCCACTTCTTCACCGGCTTCATTCCCGGCAACAAGTTGCCGTAGGCATAGTTCTTCATCGCGCGATCATCGAAGACGGCAAACGCAGGGATTGCGCCCTTCTCATACATCTTTTCGCCTAGTTCCATGTAAGAGCTGGCTTCGTTGACAAAACGGTTTCCGGTCTTGTCCACCCACATATAATGCGGAATGGCGACATCGGCGTTATGCATGAACGGGAAAGGTGATCCGTCTTTGCCGATAGCGCCGGTCGGGTTTTTCCCATCGGCTGTAAGAGACGTCGGCACCCACACGGCAAGGTCCAGATTTTCGGTATCCGCGCCCAGACGGATCATTTCTTCGATCATTTCGCCGGTGTCACCGGGATTGGCGTTCGTCCATTTCGCCGTGATTGGCCCGCGCTGATACTTCTGGCGCATCTCATGATTGCGTGAGAACCCACCGACATTCAGCAGGATGCCGTGGCGGCTGCGTACCATCACACGCTTGCCCTGGTACATGCCCTCCACCGCCACGACGCGGCCGTCCTCTTCAACCAGATGATCGGTGGCGAAACCGGAGAACACCGGAATACCGCGCTTCAGCGTCATTTGCAGCATCCGGGACTGGATCGCCCCGCCTGCCGCCACGATCCGCCGACCCAACACCTTGTTCCGCGCCATCGCAAACAGCACTTTGCCCAACGTTCTCTTCGCCGCCATCGTCCGCTTGAACATCAGCATCTTCATCATCGTCAGCGCGTTGAACGGCACTCCGGTGAAAGGCGCGTAGAGCGAGACCTTGTCCGCCCACGGCCCGAGATCACGCAAGTCGAAAGGCTCGGCTACCAGAGAGCGACCACGGGGCTGGCCACCATCGCGTTCATCGTAGTAATCCGCCCAGCCATCCGGAAACTCAAACTTCATGCCTTCGTCTTCCAGGAACTGGACCATTTCCGGCCCCTCTTCCAGGAAGGCTTCGCGCCGTTGCGGCGTAGTGCCCTTGCCGACAAAATCGACAGTGGCATCCATGTAGCGGTTTGCCAGTTCCTTCGTATCATGCACGCCGTGCCGCTTGATCACGTGATTGTTGGGAACCCACCATACCCCGCCGGAAAAACCGGTCGATCCGCCGATCTTGTCGAGCTTTTCCAGAATCACGGGATTGAGCCCCGCCTTTTTGGCAAAGAGCGCCGCCGCCATCGAACCGCCGCCGCTGCCGACGATGATGAAGTCATACTCGTTTTCGAGCTTCAGGGATTCGGGGGCGGGCAGTGCCACGGGCAACCTCTCTCTAAATGTGTTCATTGATTTAATCACCGATATGCAGTGAACGCAACATTACTCCGCGCGCGGTGTCTCATCCTTGATCTCAGCGTATTCGCTGGTGATCCGGAACGGATGGCAGTCCGTCTCCAGAGGGTGACAAGGCGAACTTCGCGCAAGCGTGGGATAATGCGTGCCCAAATTAGCCAGGGCTTCAGACGAAAGCGGGTCGAAGCTCGATGCGAACGTCATCTTGTGCCTTTTCAGGCCTTAAAGCGTCGTATTCCAGGACATCGCGCCGCGGGCTTTGCGCTTGGCCAAGGCTGCCTGCTCGATCCGAGTCGCCTCGGCCAATGTCAGGTTGGCCGCATCATCCACCACACCTCGCGCAGTTGCGATCAATTCGGGATCGTGCGCAGCGATCTGCGTGGCCAAAGTCACCGCCCGGCTGACCAGCGCCTCGGCGGGCATGACTTCGTTGACCAAGCCGATGCGCAACGCGGTAGCCGCATCGATCGGGGCACACGTCAGCATCATTTGCTTCGCCCAGGCCGTGCCGACCCTGTGCGGCAGCCGCGATCCCATGCCACTTCCAGAAAGCGCGCCGATCTTGGCATGGGTATCAGCGAAGCGCGCTTCTTCTGCTGCGATCGCGAAATCGCAGGCCAGCACCATCTCTAGTCCGCCGGTAAATGCCGATCCACTGACCGCGGCGATAATCGGCTTGCCCAGATGGGGGATCGACGTGATTAGCTCGGTCACCAAATGACGCGGCGCGTCGGGCACGGAGAAGGTTTTGAGATCCAGCCCGGCGCAGAACGCGGGCGGCGTACCCGTGAGGATAGCGACACGCCAACGCGCATCGTCTCGAAAATCGGCAAAGGCGTTTGTCAGAGCATCAAGAAGCCCAAGATCGATCGCATTGCGCGCGGCCGGACGATTGAGCGTCAACATCAGAACGCCCTCAGCCGGCTCCTGTTTCAGCAAGACTTCGGTCATGAGCGACCTCCAAAAAAAGCGATCACATCTTCCGCGAAGGCCTCGGGCTCTTCCATCGCGGCGAAATGCCCACCAGCGGACATCTTGCTCCAACGCTGCACATTGTACGCCTGTTCAGCCAACCGGCGCGAGGGCATCGGGTAGAACTCGCCGGGGAAATGCGCGAGGCCGGTTGGCACCTCGACCCTGCCCCCGGCGCGGGCCTCATGGTTGCTGCCGTAATACATCCATAGGGAGGAAATGACGTTTTCCGTCACGAGATAGGCCATCATATTGGTGATCAGATGATCCTTCTCGAATCGGCTCTCAATATCGCCGCCGGTGTCGCCCCACCGGCGAAATTTCTCCAGAAGCCAGCTGGCCCAGCCTACGGGGTTGTCGTGAAGGGCCAGCCCCAAGGTCTGCGGCCGAGTACTCTGCTGATGGTGATATCCGCTTTCTTCCTGCATGAGCGCGCCGACGGACCGCCAGTATTGGGCGAGTTCGGGATCGTCCGAAGATTTGGGCGACGGCCCCATGAAGAAATTGAGATGGATCGCGGCGACAACGTCCGCGTGGGTCACGCCAAGCTGATGGGTCACTGCAGAGCCCCAGTCCCCGCCCTGTGCGAAGAAGCGCGGGTAGCCCAACACATCGACCATCAGCTTGCGCCACATGGCAGCCACTGTTGCCGGGCCGATCGGCGTGACCGGGCGTCCGGACCAACCGTATCCGGGAAGGGAGGGCACCACCACGTCGAACCCCGCCGCGACCAGCTTCGGGATCACAACCAGAAATTCGATCACCGAGCCCGGCCACCCGTGCGTCAGGATGATCGGCAGAGCTTGCGATCCGTCGCCCCGAACGTGGTAGAAGTGGATATCAATACCATCAACGTCCGCCATGAATTGGGGATATTGATTCAGCAGCACTTCCTGCGCGCGCCAATCATAATGTTCACGCCAATAGGCCACGAACTCGGCCAGGTAGTCTCTGTCCGTGCCCCAAGTCCAATCCCTGGCCTTGGGGGCATAGCCGATCTGCGTATCAGCGAGGCGTGTTTGTATCCGGGCGAGCACTGCCTCTGGCACATCAATCTTAAACGGCCGCACGCTCATACAATCTCTCCTGTCCATCTTGCCTGCCCCGCCGAACGCGATGGGGCCAGAGGTCCGCGCCAATGATCGCGTCGGCGATGAAATTTGCCCGCAAATATCATATCCCATGGGATGAGATTGCCGGTACGCGGACGGAAACGTAACGGTGAGCCTTTCCGGCATATCATCTTGCTTCCTGATCGAAAGCGAGATCAGAGATAAAGACCAGGCGCGCGCGTCACACAGTGTCGCACTGCTGGAAAACTTCCCGCCGCAGTGCAATCCGGTTGATGATCCTGTTACGCGCGGCCTGATGGAATGTCTCCGCCGCGTTGAAGCGGCCGGCGACATGGCACGTCGTTCAAGACGCGAGCCGCTACCGGCCTGATCGTCACAGAAGCAGGGCCGCGCCCATTTCCACTCGCGTACGATCGCAATGGCGATCGTGTGGGGCATGGAAGCGTGATAGTCGGCTGCAGTTGGCTTACCGCCGGCCGGTGAGCGTTCCTGACACGAGCATTTAGACTTATGACTGACCTTTCCAATCGCGTTGTTCTCATCACCGGTGCCTCGTCCGGCCTGGGCGCCTGCTTCGCCCGTGCCGCTTCGGAGAATGGCGCTGCCGTCGCCCTGGCCGCTCGCCGCGCGGATCGTCTGGCTGACTTGAAGGCCGAGATCGAGGCCAAGGGCGGCCGTGCAGTCGCCGTAGAAATGGACGTCGCCGATGAAGCTTCCGTCAGCGCGGGCTTTGACGCCGCTCAAGCCGCGCTCGGTCCGGTCAATTCGGTCATCGCCAATGCAGGCATGAACTATCCCAGTTCGGCCCTGGGCATTCCGATCGCCGAGTTCGACAATGTGATGGACGTCAATCTGCGCGGCGTGTTCATCACCGCTCGTGAAGCCGCCAAGCGCATGATCGCGGCGGGTTCGCCCCAATCGGGTGACGGGCGTATCGTCCTTGTCGGCTCGGTGGGCTCGCACCGTGTGCTGGAAAAGCTGGTCGCCTACAACGCTTCGAAAGCCGCCGTGCTGATGATGGGCAAGGCTCTGGCGAAAGAGTGGGCGCAGAAGGGCATCAACGTGAACGTGGTCTGCCCAGGATGGATCGCGACTGAGCTGAATAGCGAGTGGCTGGCATCGCCTGCCGGCCAGGCCCTGATCGAGAGCTTCCCGCGCAAGCGGGCAATGGAGCCGGCTGACTTGCTGCCCCCGATCATGCTGCTGTTATCGGACGCGGCACGCACCATCACCGGCGCTTCTTTCGAACTGGATGACGGGCAGTCGCTCTAAGCCATAATTTCCGTTCAACAGGATCAAACCATGGCTGATGCCTTTTCTCCCGCCGACATCCAGGATCGCCTTCGCCCGTTGATGACCCCGCTGTCGGTACGCGGCCTTAAAGTGGCCAACCGCATTGTCATGGCGCCGATGACGCGGGAGAAGGCGACCGGCCGGGTTCCTAATGACGAGATCGTCGGCTATTATCGCCGTCGCGCAGAAAACCATGTCGGCCTTATCGTCACCGAGGGCGTCGGGATCGACGATCGTGCTGCAGTCGATATGCCAGGTGTTCCGGTGCTTCACGGCGATGCCGCCTTGGCCGGGTGGCGCAAGGTTGTGGATACGGTACACGATGCCGGCGGCAAGATCATCCCCCAGCTATGGCACCAGGGCGCGATGCGCGATGCCGCCAACAGCACGGACCCGGAGGTCGGCCCGCGCCGTCCCTCAGGCGTTTTGGGCCCGCTTGGCAAAGTGAGCCTGGAGCCCGGCCACGTCGAACGGTTGCGACCCGATACCGAACCGATGAGCGAGAATGACATCGCCGATGTCATCGCTGCCTACGCCCGCAGCGCCGCCAACGCCGCACGACTAGGCTTCGATGGCGTCGCGATCCACGGCGCGCATGGTTACATGATCGACAACTTCCTGTGGGCGGGCACCAATCAGCGTACCGACCGCTGGGGCGGCGACCGTCGTCAACGCGCCACCTTCGCCGTTGAAGTCGTCCGTGCGATCCGGCGCGAGATCGGCGAAGACCTCCCGATCATGCTGCGCTTCTCACAATTCAAGATGCAGGACTACAACGCTCGCCTTGCCGATACCCCGGAGGAACTGGGCGAAATTCTGGGCCCGATCGCCGACGCCGGCGTCGACATTTTCGACGGTAGCCAGCGTTATTTCGATACACCGATCTTTGAGGGATCGACCCTGAACCTGGGTGGTTGGGCCAAGAAGCTGACGGGCAAGATCGGGATGTGCGTAGGCGGGGTCGGCCTGGACCAGGGCAAGCGTGACCATCACATCGATTCCGGTTCGGGTGCTGCCGACAATCTCGGCAAGGTGATCGCTCGTTTCGAGATGGGGGAGGTCGATTTGGTCGGCGTGGGCCGCTCGCTGCTGAACGATCCTGCATGGCTTACCAAGGCGCTACGCGGCGAGCCGTTTTTGCCGTTCGACAATAGCAGCCTCCAGCGCCTGACCTGAGCGCTTGGTTTTCTGGCTCGTATCGCGCTTGTGATCATCGGCAGGGCCGATGGCAATGGCTCGCCTGCGAAACTAGTGACCACAAAAGCATTCGGAAAGATGGAGAGCAAATGGCCGAGGCAACATCGCTGGAAAAGCGGATCGAGCGCATCGAATCGCGTATGGAAATCGCGGAGTTGCCCACCCGTTACGCGCGCGCAGTCGATGCCCGCGATATTGACACCTGGATCGGGCTGTTTGTTGAGGATGTCGATTGCGGCAGGCGCGGCAAAGGCCGGGAAGCCCTGCGCACTTTCATCGATCCCAGCGTCCGCACCTTTTACCGCTCGATCCACTTCATCTGCGGGCACACGGTAGACTTCATCGACGATGATACTGCGACCGGCACGGTCTATTGCCGGGCAGAGCATGAAGATGGTGACGAGTGGGTGACCATGGCGATCATTTATTTTGATCGTTACGTGCGCCGCGATGGCCGCTGGTATTTCGAACGGCGTAGCGAAAAGCATTGGTACTCGGTGGACGAGCTGGACCGCCCGCGCGCGCCTTTCCAGTTGTGGGATCGATGGTCGGATCGCTTGCCGCATCTGCCACAGGATTTCCCGACCTGGGCCGGCTTCTGGGAAAAATCGAGCGCGGAGGATGTGGCGAAAATCACGCGTCTTCCGGTCGGGCATTCAGGGGACAAGGCATGACAGGGTTCACTGCCTCAGGAGCAAGGATATGAAGAACGACCGGACCGAGCGCGGCCTGCAGGTCTTCGACGAATTGATGGGCGAAGGTGCATCGGCAAAAATGCGCGATGCGATGGCTTCCAACGGCTTTGGCAGCGCCATCGCGCAAATGGCCACGCATTACGCCTTTGCTGATGTCTGGGGCCGTGACGGTCTTGAACGTAAGCAGCGTAGCCTTGTGGTGATCGGCGTGCTGATAGCCCAGCGTCAGATTCTCGAACTGAAGAACCACATCCGCATCGGCATCCGCAATGGCTTGACCGCGCGCGATATCGAAGAGGCCTTGATCCAGACTTTGCCCTATGTAGGTTTTCCCGCCGTAGCTTCCGCAACAACAGCGATCGTCGAAGTGCTTCGCGAACTGGGCATCGATACCGAAACAAGGACCTCGGAAGAGCGCGGAATGCTGTGATTAAGTCGGGATTTACTTGACCTCGTCAAGCCTATGTCGGGCGCACTGCTACGATCCCATCACGTCTTGAGAGGTACCCGCAGTGCACGGCGGACGATCTCCTCGCTAGCGGCGAGGATGTGATCGCGGGCGCCATCGCCAGGTGGGAACAGCCAGTCCCGCATCAAGACCGCACTTCCCATCATTCCAAACGTCAGCCTTATCCCGATATCCAGGTCGAAAGGCGGCGTGATGCCGGCAGCAGCGTACTCCGCATTCAGGCTCGCAAGCCCGGCTTGAAAAAACGGCTCGAAGCTGGGGGAGTGATGATCGGCCGCCGTGGCGCCTTGCGCACGACCAATCACGATCGCAGTGAGCAAATCGCGGTTTTCCGTGAGAAGATCGAACACGAGGCGATAGAGGTCCGGTGCGTCTGGGCCATGAAACGAAGTTTGCGCCATCGTGAATTTGCGAATGACCTGATTGAATGGCTCGATGATCACGGCGTCGAATAACTGCGCCTTGTCGCCGAAGTAGCGGAACAGCAGCGTCTCGCTGACGTCGGCTTGCTCGGCGATTTCGCGAGTTGTTGTGGCGGCATAGCCCCGGTCCGCAAAGAGACGACGGGCAGCCTCGCGAATGCATCCTTCCACGTTTTCTCGGGAGCGCCGTGCCCTTCGTTGACGGACGGGCGGCGCCGATAAAGAGGCCTTTGCGGTGGCCGGGTCGGCTACCATCACGTCTTTCATCGATCGCCCCCTAAAAAAAATCCTGACGCGCTTTAGACCAAATGGCGACGTGCCGATCGTCCATATTGCCCTGTGATCCCCTTGCCATCAAGTAGCGGCTTTATGGGAGACGTCCATCCTTCATGATCTGGCGGCGGCGACCGCGTTCCCGATTTCCGCAAGAATGCCACCTATCATACCGTCCGTCTCCATTCGGCCCATGTGATCCGGGAGGACAGGATGAATCGCGGCGGGGTGCTGACGATCCATTCGGCAAGGACAAAGGGAGATAGCTTCACCCCAATAATTTCGTTTCTCCTGCTTCCTCTACCGCCTCGGCCGATGGTTCAGAAGCGTCTGCATGCCGTACCGCTTGCCTCTTCGACTATCGAACGATCGCGCGAAACCCATCGTGGCGACGATACTGGCGGCCAGGTGTTGACAGCGCGAAGGTCTCGCTCATGTGTATAGCCTATGATAAAGACGACATATGACTTTGCTGGGAAAGTGGCTCTCATCACAGGCGCCTCCTCCGGGATCGGCAGGGCGACCGCGCTGGGCTTTGCTGCCAACGGTGCGACCGTGGTTTTAGCGGATATCGATGCCGATCGCGGCGAAGCCGTGCGGCAGGAGATCGAGAACGCGGGCGGCTCCGCCGTCTTCCACCAATCCGACATGACCGATCCTTCGCAGATCGACGCCCTGTTCGGCATGATCAAGCACCGCTTTCCGCGTCTGGATTACGCACATAACAATGTAGGCTTTTCGTGGGGCCAGGGGCTGCTCGATATTTCGATCGAGGACTGGAACCGCACGATCGATCTGTGCCTTAAGTCGCCTTTCCTGTGCATGCAGCATGAAGTGCGGATGATGCGCGAAACTGGTGGCGGTGCGATCGTGAACACTGCGTCGATGGCCGGCGTTCGCTATGCCGAACCGGCGAACGCAGCGTATTCGGCGGCCAAGGCCGGCGTCATTCACATGACGGCACACGTCGCGGTTCGCCATGCCGCGGATAAAATTCGCGTAAATGCCGTTTCCCCGGGCCTGGTGCGGACGGAAGCGATCACGAAGCTGATGACTGCCGACCAAGAAAAAGCGCTCGCCATTGAAACGCAGCCGATTGGCCGTTCCGTCCTGCCCGAAGAAATCGCAGCCAGTGTCCTTTGGCTGTGTTCGGACGGCGCGGCGATGGTGACGGGTGAGAACATTCGCGTCGCGGGTGGCGGTCAGATCTGAGCTTAACGGCGTGATCAAGACGCGCGAACCGCGCCGTTCCATCGTCCATCTGATCTGCTTGGCACGGACTCGACAAGCCGGGGTAATTCACCACTAAGGGGAACATATCTTCTGCACAGGTTGACCATGACAACGACGACGGAAACAGGCGGGCCGGACCTTCAGTACCAGGCGCATCTTGCAGCGGGGCGGTTCATGATCCAGCGGGGCGTGAAGACGGGCAACGCGGTGTTTTTTCCGCGCGCTGTGGCTCCAGGTACGGGCGAGGACCTCGAATGGTTCGAGCCATCGGGCCGTGGCACCGTGTACGCCTCAACCTGCGTGCGCAAACGCCCCCCCGAAGCAGATGTGAACATCTCCCTAATCGATCTGAAAGAAGGCCCCCGCATGATGGCGCGGGTGGAAGGTCTGCCGGCAGATGCCGTGCCGATCGGCCTCGAGGTGCAGGCACGTATCATCCCACATGAGGATGGCCATATTGTAGTCTTCGATGCGCGGGAGAACGCGCGATGAACGGTCGTTTTCCGCGCGCCAGCACCGCGATTGTCGGCGCAGCCACTTTTGGCGAAGGCCGCTGCCCCGGCTATGAACCGTACGACATGGCCGCCATCGCCGCACGTAATGCCTTGGCGGAAGCAGGGCTGAGCTTTGCGGACGTGGACGGCGTATTCGTGACCACTTCGAACGACACCTTCGGCGGCGGCATGAACTTCGCCCAGTACTGCGGTATACAGCCCAAGGTGGCGGACAACAGCCGCACAGGCGGCAACGTGTTCGAAAGCTATGTCGAGCGCGCGGCTTGGATGCTCGATGCCGGCCTTATCGATTGCGCGTTGATCGCCTATGGCAGCAACCAGGCGTCATCTATCGGCAAGCTGAGCCGCACATCGCAGCCGTTCGTATACGAAGCCGCCTACAACCCGCTCATGCCGATGACGGGATATGCTCTCGCGGCGAAGCGACACATGCACCTGTATGGCACCACCAAGGAGCAGTTGGGCGAAGTGGCACTGGCCGCACGCGCCTGGGCACAGCTCAATCCCGACGCCTACAGCCGCACGCCGCTGACGATGGAAGAGTACATGGGCGCGCGTATGATCGTCGACCCCTTCGGGAAGCTGGATTGCTGCCTTGTCACCGATGGCGCGGCGGCGGTCGTCATGACTCGCGCCGATCGGGCACGTGATCTGGCCCGCCCGCCCGTCGCGGTGCTGGGCGCTGCCAGCATGACCACCCACGCGAACATCGCGGCCATGCCGGAACTGACAGAAACCGCCCTGGCCGAATGCGGGCCGCGTGCATTGGCACAAGCGGGACTGACCACCGCGGAAATCGACGTCGTCCAACTATACGATGCATTCACGATCAACCCGATCCTGTTCCTGGAAGACCTGGGCTTTTGCCCCAAGGGCGAAGGCGGTCGCTTCGTGGCCGATGGCGCGATCGCCCCAGGCGGGAAGCTGGCGGTCAACACCAACGGCGGCGGATTGTCCTGCGTCCACCCTGGAATGTACGGGCTCTTCACCATCGTCGAGGCGGTGCGCCAATTGCGCGGCGAATGCGGGCAGCGGCAGGTCGGCAACGCACGCACCGCGATCGCCCAAGGCAACGGGGGCGTTCTCTCCAGCCAGGCCGTGGCGGTCCTTGGGGTAGAATGACGGCCCTGATTTTCTAACTTACGTCAGAGATATCGGCGGTGCGCAGCTTGCCGAAGAGGATTGGATAACGATCATGGATTTAGCACCAGACCCCACGCTAGACGATTTTCGCAAGGAAGTGCGCGAGGCAATCCGGGCCGACCTGCCGAAGGACATGGCAGCACGCCAAAAGGCCTTTAGCGGCAACCAGTCTGAAGCTGAGGACTCATTGAAATGGATGGGCATCCTAGAAAAGCGCGGGTGGTCCGTTCCCCATTGGCCGGTCGAGCACGGTGGCACCGGCTGGTCGCCGATGCAGTTGCACATCTTTAACGAAGAATGCGCAAACGCATGGGCTCCGGACAGTTGCTGGGGAGCGACGATGATGTGCGGCCCGGTGATCTACGAATTCGGATCACAGGAACAAAAGGATCGCTTTCTTCCTGCGTTCCGCCGCGGTGACTACTATCTGTCGCAAGGCTTCTCCGAGCCCGGCAACGGCTCAGACCTCGCCCGGCTGCGCACCGCCGCGCGCCGCGAAGGCGATAAGTATATCGTGAACGGCCAGAAAATCTGGACCAGCGTGGCCTACGCCGCGGAATGGGGTTTCTTCCTGGTTCGCACCAACCCCGACGTGAAGCCGCAGGCCGGAATCTCGTTCCTGATGATCAAGCTGGACTCCCCCGGAGTCACCATTCGCCGCATCCCGCAACTCAATGGTGAAGCGGATCTGTGCGAGGTGTTCCTGGACAGTGTCGAGGTGCCGGCCGAAAACCTGATCGGCGAGGAAGGGATGGGGTGGACCTATGCCAAGTATCTGCTCGATCATGAGCGGACGACAAGCTCCTTCATCTTCTTCAACAAGCGCGAAATGGCGCGGGCGAAAGAAATTGCGCGCACCGAGACTCGCCATGGCAAGCCACTGATCGAAGACCCGGTGATTCACGCGCGCCTGATGCATCTGGAAGCGGAAGTGATGGCGTTGGAATGGTCCGTGATGCGAGAGCTCTGCCGCGAAGAGTTCAAGTACAACTCGACCGCTGCTGCCTCGACACTGAAAATCGCCGGATCGCGCCTGCAGCAGACGATCAACGAATTTCAGGTGGATATGATCGGGGTGCGCGCGATGCGCAAATTCCCCTTCGAAGTCGCGGATCGAACCGAAGCACCGCTGTGGCCGGACTACACAGAGAACGCTACGCCCCGCGCGCTCGTGATGCGGGCCGCCACGATTTATGGCGGCACACTGCAGATTCAAAAGGGCATTATCTCAAAGCTCGCCTTCGATCTTTAACGGCAGGCAAAGCAGGAACGACACATGGACTTTAATCCTTCCGATCTGCAGCGCATGCTGCTCGATAGTGCCGAACGCTACCTGTCAGAGCGCTTCACGCTGGAACATCGCCGCTCTCTGCGCGAGACGCCGGACGGTCTTGACACCGATGCCTGGGAGAAATTCGCCGAGCT
>NZ_CAXYKL010000124.1:0-10855 GCF_964277725.1 uncultured Novosphingobium sp.
GGAAGCGGCGCTGCAAGGCGGCATCCTTTTCGACGTACTTCTGGTATTCGTCGAGCGTGGTCGCGCCGATGCAGTGCAGTTCGCCGCGTGCGAGCGCGGGCTTGAGCAAGTTGCCCGCATCCATCGAACCTTCGGACGCGCCCGCGCCGATCAAGGTATGCATCTCATCAATGAACAGGATGATCTGCCCATCGGCGCCCTTCACCTCGTCGAGCACGGCCTTCAGCCGCTCCTCGAACTCGCCGCGGTATTTGGCGCCGGCGATCAGGCTGCCCATGTCGAGCGACATCAAAGTGCGATCGCGCAAGCTATCAGGCACGTCGCCGTTGGCGATGCGCAGGGCGAGGCCCTCGGCGATAGCGGTCTTGCCCACGCCGGGATCGCCGATGAGGACGGGATTGTTCTTGGTACGGCGCGCCAGGATCTGCACGGTGCGGCGGATTTCCTCGTCGCGGCCGATCACCGGATCAAGCTTGCCGTTGCGCGCCGCTTCGGTGAGATCGCGGGCGTATTTCTTCATCGCGTCGTAGGCGTTCTCCGCCCCGGCACTGTCGGCCGTGCGACCGCCGCGCAAGTCGGTGATCGCCTTTTCCAACGCGGGCGCGGTGAGATTGGCCGCGGCCAGCGCCTTGCCCGCCGCCGTGGTCGTAGCGAGGGTGAAGGCGAGCAACAGCCGCTCCACGGTAACGTAGGCATCGTTGGACTTGGCCGCCAATTGCTCCGCCTGATCGAGCACGCGCACGGCATCGTTATCCAGCCCCGGCGTGGTCTGGGCGCCCGAACCGCTGACGGCCGGAATCTTCTCCAGCGCGGCGTTGACGCCGTCCAGCGCGAACTTGGGATTGCCGCCAGCGCGCTGGATCAGGCCAGCGGCCATGCCCTCGCCATCGTCGAGCAAGGCCTTGAGGATATGCTCGGGCGTGATGCGCTGGTGGTTGAGCCGGATCGCGGTGGTCTGCGCGGCCTGTAGGGAACCCTTGGCGCGGTCAGTGAACTTTTCGAGATTCATGGTGGGACGTATCCTCCTGTCTCGAGCGATGTGGTGTGACTTATTGGCCACACAAGATGGGGCGGCGGAATTTTCGTTGGCAATACGGCATCCTCAATCCGCCGCCTACTGCTCCGTCGCCCCGGACTTGATCCGGAGCCCCAGGTCAGGCCCCGGAAGACCGAGGCTGGCGGGGGGCCGACGGGTTGGGCGATTGAACCGCCTCCCATCAGTTCGCGATGTACTCACGCCCTGGCTTTGCTACGCTGCCCGCGATGTACGAACTTGACGCGGTGCGCGTATCTTATGGCGGCGTGGACGCCTTGGCCCCTACCACTCTCAGCATCGCGCAGGGGAAAACGGTGGTGCTGCTCGGCCCTTCCGGCTCCGGCAAGTCGACATTGCTGCGATGCCTGATCGGCTTATCTCCCTATGACGGCACGCTGCGGTTCGACGGGGCTGAGGTCAAGGATTGGCGGCCGGTGCGGCGGCGTCTGGGCTATGTGATTCAGGAGGGCGGCCTGTTCCCGCACCTGACCGCGCGCGGCAACGTGACGCTGGCCGCGCGCGAATTCGGGTGGGACAAGGCGCGGATCGACGCGCGGGTGACGGAACTGGCCGAACTGGTGGCCCTGGACGCGGCGCAGCTCGATCGCTTCCCCGCCGGGCTGTCGGGCGGCCAGCGCCAGCGCGTGGCGATGATGCGGGCGCTGATGCTGGGCCCGGACGTGCTGCTGCTGGACGAGCCGCTCTCCGCGCTCGACCCAGTGACGCGGCTGCGGCTGGCAGGCGAACTGCGCGACATCTTCACGCGGCTGGGCATGACCGTGGTGATGGTGACGCATTCGCTGCGGGAGGCGCGGTTCTTCGGTGGCCGCGCCATCCTGATGCGCGATGGCCGGATCGTGCAGCAAGGCGATATCGCGGATTTGCAGACGCAGCCGGCGGACGATTTCGTGGCCGAGTTTCTGGCGGCGGAGGAGGCGTTGTGATGGCCGTGTCTTCGCCCCGCTGGCTCCCCCAAGCCTCGTCCTTCCAGCGCAGAACGGGCGACGGAAGGCGTGCGCGAGGCTGGCTGGTGCTGGCGGCTGTTATCCTCGCCCTGCTCATCCCCACGCTTGCGCAAGCCAAGCCCGTCACCGTCGGCTCGAAGAAATTCACCGAAAGCGTCATCCTTGCCGAAATGGCCCGCATCGCGCTGGAGCAGGCGGGCGTGCCCGCCACGCACCGCCGGGAACTGGGCGGCAGCCGCATCCTGTTCGATGCGGTGGCGGCGGGCGATATCGATCTCTACCCCGAATACACCGGCACCCTGCGCTTCGAGACGTTCGCCGATCGCAAGCTGAAGGAAGACGCCGCGCTCGCCCTCATCCTCGCCCAACGGGGCCTGGCTATGTCGAAGCCGCTGGGTTTCAGCGACGGTTACGCCCTGGCCATCCGGGCCGACACGGCGAAGCGCTATGGCGTGGCCACCCTGTCCGATCTGGCGCGTCACCCGCAGTTGAATGTCGCGGTATCCAACGAATTCGTCGACCGCGCCGATGGCTGGCGCGCGCTCTCCGCCGCTTACGGGTATGGCGCGATCAAAGTGCGCGGGATCGACCATGACCTGGCCTATCGCGCGCTGGCGGGCGGGCAGATCGACGTGACCGACGTCTACACCACCGATGCCGAGATCGCCGCCTACAATCTCGTCGTACTGAAGGACGATCGCGCGTTCTTTCCGCGTTACGACGGCGCCTTCCTCTACCGGCGAAGCCTGCCTGCCAAGGCCGTCGCCGCGCTTGATGCGCTGGCCGGTCGTCTTAACGAGGCGAAGATGCGCGAACTCAATCGCAAGGTCCGCATCGATGGCATGAGCGAAACCGATGTCGCGCGGGAGGCTCTGGGCCTGAAGGCTGACACCACCGCGCAGGACACGCTCTGGTCCCGCCTGCTGGCCCGCACGCGTGAGCATTTCGCGCTGGTGGCGGTGGCGCTGGGGTTGGCGCTGGTGATCGCCCTGCCGCTGGGCATCGCCGCCGCCCGTCTGCCGCGCCTGGGCACGCTGGTTCTGCCGCTGACCGGGGTGCTGCAGACGATCCCCAGCCTGGCGCTGTTCGTCATGCTGATCCCGCTGCTGGGCATCGGCGCGGCTCCCACGATCGCGGCGCTGTTCCTCTATTCGCTGCTGCCGATCGTGCGCAACACGCATGCCGGGCTGACCGGCATCTCGCCCACCTTGCTGGGCAGCGCCGAAGCGCTGGGCCTTTCCCGCAAGACGCGGCTGCTGCGGATCGAGCTGCCGCTGGCACTGCCGACGATCCTGGCGGGCGTGCGCACCGCCGCCGTGATCGCGGTAGGCCTGGCGACGCTGGGGGCGATCATCGGCGCGGGCGGCTATGGCCAGCCGATCCTCACCGGCATCCGCCTGGCCAACAACGGCCTGATCCTGGAGGGCGCGGTGCCCGCCGCCGTGTTCGCGCTGGTGATCGAAGGGGCGTTCCACCTGCTGGAGCGCGCGATCACGCCACGGGGATTGCTCAAATCCACCCAATAAGTCCCGTTCGTGTCGAGCGAAGTCGAGACACGACAACGCTTGGTCAGCCTGTCTCAACTTCGCTCGACACAAACGGAAGGACGCTGAGTAGTCCGCTTCCCCCCTAGCCCTCCCCCGCCAAGCTGCTACATCTTCGCCCCATGCGTCACTTCCAGACTGCGGCCCTGTCCGCTCTTGCCGCCGCCCTCGCCTTCAGCGCCAGCGCCCCCGCCGTTTCCAAGGGCACCGCCGCCCCGCCCGCCGCGCAGGCTCCGGTTTCCCCGGCCGAACTGGTCGGGAAGGTGGATATCCCGTTCGAGAAGTTCACGCTGGCCAACGGCCTCACCGTGATCGTCCACACCGATCGCAAGGCCCCGGTGGTCGGCGTCACCACTTACTATCGCATCGGCTCCAAGTACGAACCGCGCGGCAAGACCGGGTTCGCGCA
The DNA here is from genome assembly GCF_964277725.1 of uncultured Novosphingobium sp. NCBI lineage: Bacteria > Pseudomonadati > Pseudomonadota > Alphaproteobacteria > Sphingomonadales > Sphingomonadaceae > Novosphingobium > uncultured Novosphingobium sp. The sequence goes on from NZ_CAXYKL010000124.1 coordinate 3,955, forward strand.
CCTTTACGAGCATCTGTTCTTCGGCGGATCGGCCAACGTTCCCAACTTCGATATCCCGCTGGAAGCAGCCGGCTCCACTCCCACCAACGGCTCCACCTGGTACGATCGGACCAACTACGTCGAGACGGTGCCCACCGGCGCGCTGGACCTGGCGTTGTTCATGGAAGCGGATCGGATGGGCCACATCCTGCCCGCCGTCACGCAGGACAAGCTCGATAAGCAGCGCGGCGTCGTCCAGAACGAGAAGCGGCAAGGCGATAACGAGCCTTATGGCCTGATGGACTATGCCATCGGCGAGGGTCTATTCCCCGTCGGCCACCCCTATCGCCACGCCACCATCGGCTCGATGGCGGATCTCGACGCGGCCACCGTGGGTGACGTGCGGCAGTGGTTCACCGATCACTACGGCCCCAACAACGTGGTCCTGGCACTCAGCGGCGACATCGATGCCAAGACCGCGCGACCGCTGGTGGAAAAGTGGTTCGGCAATATCCCGCGCGGTCCCGAAGTGCGCGCCGTGAATGCCACCCCCGTCACGCTTTCGGCGCCGCAGACCCGGCAGATGACCGATCGCGTGCCCGTGATCCGCCTCACCCGCAACTGGAGCGGCCCGGGCCTTAACGATCCGGACTCCGCCGCGCTTCGGGTCGGCATGTTCATCCTGGGCGGCCTTGCCAGCTCGCGGCTCGACAATGCGCTGGTGCGTGGGCAGGAGCTCGCCGTCTCGGTCACCGCCGGGGCCCAGCAGTTCGAGCAGGTGAGCTTCCTGCAAACGAGCATGGACATCAAGCCCGGCGTCGACCGCAAGGCCGCCGAGGCCGCGTTCGACAAGGTGACGGCGGACTTCGTCGCCCAGGGTCCCACCGCGGACGAAGTGCGACGTGCGGTGACGAGCACGCTCAGCGCCGAGATCGGAGGTCTGGAAGTGGTCGGCGGCATGTCGGGCAAGGGCGCGACTCTGGCCGAGGGCGAACTGTATTCGCGCGATCCGGCCAAATACAAGGAAGACCTGGCGCGCATGGCCGCGCTCACTCCGGCGGATGTCCGCAAGGCGCTGGCCAAGTGGCTCAACCGCCCGGCCTTCGCGCTGGATGTCGTCCCCGGAGAACGCACCGAATCCGGAGAGGGCATGGGCGGCTGGGGCGATGAGGCCGCCAAGACAGCGACGCCGGACCCGAAGACGGCACCGCCCCCCCTGCCCGCCGCGCCGAAGCTGACTGCGCCGCCCGTCACTCCCATCGCCGATCTGGTGTTTCCCACGGTGGAACACGCCACCTTGTCCAACGGCATCCCGGTCGCCCTGGCGCGGCGCACCGCCATCCCCAAGGTGTCGCTCTCGATCAGCTTCAACGCGGGCTATGCCGCCGATTCGCTGGACAAGCCGGGCACGCAGTTCCTGATGCTCTCCTCGCTGGAGGAAGGCACCACGACGCGCAACGCCACCGCCATCGCCGAGGAGCAGGAACGGCTGGGCGCGTCGATCGGCGCGGGCGGCACAGTCGATCGCAGCAGCATCGGGCTGACCGCGCTCACCGCCAACCTCGCCCCGTCGCTGACGCTGCTGGCGGACGTGGTGCGCAACCCCGCGTTCCGGGCAGAGGATGTCACTCGCGTGCGCAGCCAGGCGCTTGCCGGGTTGCAGCAGGTCGAAGCCTCGCCCCAGGCACTGGCGCAACGCACGCTGGATGGGCTGCTCTTCGGCAAGCACCCTTATGCGCTGCCGTCCGACGGCCTTGGCAATGCCACCTCGCTCGCCAGCCTGACTCCGGTGGACTTGCGCAATGCCCACGCCAAGTGGCTGCGCCCCGATCTGGCGCGCATCACCGTGGTGGGGGACATCACCATGGCGCAGCTGAAACCGCTGCTGGAAACCGCGTTCGGCCAGTGGGTGCCGCCGGCAAGCGCTGCCCCCGAGAAAGCCCTGGATGCCCCCGTCCCAACCGCCCAGGCGCGGATCGTCGTGCTGGATCGTCCCGCTTCGCCACAATCGTATATCGCCGTGGGCCGCGCCCTGCCGATCCAGGGTACGACGCAAGGCACCGAGGCGCTCAACCTCGCCAACGATGTGCTGGGCGGTGGCTTCCTCTCGCGCTTGAACGGCGATCTGCGCGAGGACAAGGGTTGGAGCTATGGCGTGTTCTCCGCCGTCACGCGCCCGGTCGGCCCGCGCACGCTGATGGTGGCGGCTCCGGTGCAGACCGATAAGACCGGCCCGTCCGTTCAGGCCATCCTGGCTGACATGAAGGCTTTCCCCGGCAAGGCCCCGGTCACCCCGGTAGAGTTGCAGCGCGTGACCGAGGGCGCGATCCGCGCGATGCCGAACCAGTTCCAGACCAACGGCAGCGTCCTCCAGGCGATCGAGACGAACGCGCGCCTGGACCGTCCGGACAACTACTATCAGACGCTTGCCAGCACCTATCGCGCCATCCCTTCGCCCACGATCGAGGAGGCGGCGCGCCAGTACTTGCAGCCTGATGGCATGACGATCGTTATCGTCGGAGATCGCAAGCAGATCGAGCCGCAGTTGAAGGCCGTCGGCCTGCCGGTCGAATATCGCGCCGCACCCGCCGTGGGCGCGGCCACCAAAGGAAACTGATCATGAGCGCCGCCGGAACCTGGGATATCCGCATCAAGACCCCTATCGGCGATCAGACCGCACGCCTGGAAATCGTGCCCGATCACGCGGGCGGCTTTACCGGCACCGTCAGCGGCGATCCCGGCTCGATGCCGATCTCGGGCGCGATCGCCGGGGACAACGTGCGGTGGAGCATGAAGACAACCAAGCCCATGCCGCTGGACCTCGATTGTGATGCCACGATCTCCGGCGATACCTTGAGCGGCGGCGTGAAGGCCGGGATGTTCGGCACCATGGCGCTCAGCGGCACGCGCGTCGGCTGACGCGCGCGACGATAACGCACTATACGGGGACCCATCGTTCGCCACGCACTTTACGGCGGCCTCGGCAAAGCCTAAATCGCCCGGCACTATGCGGATCGAGTTCACCAAGATGCACGGCCTGGGCAACGACTTCGTCGTGCTCGACGCGCGTGAGCGGGCGATACCCGAGATTGACGCGGAATCGGCGGCCGCCATCGCCGATCGCCATACCGGGATCGGATGCGACCAGCTCGTCGTGCTCGAACCGTCCAGCCAAGCCGATTTCCGCATGCGCATCTTCAACGCCGATGGCAGCGAGGTTGAGGCCTGCGGAAACGCCACCCGCGCGATTGGGCTGCTGCATGGCGAGGCCGCGCGGATCGAGACGCTGGGCGGCATAGTCTCTGCCCAGCCCTCGAAAGACGGCGTGGCGGTCGAGATGGGCAAGCCGCGCTTCGGCTGGAACGAGATTCCGCTGGCCTATGCGATGGATACCCATTCCCTGCCGGTCGGCTGGGAGGACCTGACGGACCCCATCGCGGTGAACGTCGGCAATCCGCATGTGATCTTCTTCGTGCCCGATACCGGCGGGGTGGACCTGGCGCGGCTCGGCCCGGACATCGAGCATGATCAATTGTTTCCAGAGCGGATCAACGTCAACGTCGCCACGATCACGTCGCGCGGCTCCATCCGCCTGCGGGTGTGGGAGCGTGGCGCCGGGCTGACCCGCGCTTGCGGCACCGGAGCCTGCGCCACCGCGATCGGCGCGATGCGGCGCGGGTTGGTCGATCGCAAGGTGATCGTAAAGCTGCCGGGCGGTCCACTCGCGATCGAGTGGCGCGAGGATGGCGAGATCATCATGACCGGCCCTGCCGCCGAAAGTTTTCGCGGTGAGTTCGATGCGACCGCCTATGGCCTGTTCGCCTTTGGCACCGCCGGTTGAGACGCAGCTGAGTGAGCCTTGAAGTCCACTCCCTAGGCTGTCGGCTGAACCTTGCGGAAAGCGAGCAGTTGCGCGCCTTGCTGGCCAGCGCGGACGATCTGGTCGTGGTGAATTCCTGCGCGGTCACGGCGGAGGCGGTGCGGCAAACGCGCCAGACCATCCGCCGCGCCCGCCGGGCCCGGCCCGATGCCCGGCTGCTCGTCACCGGTTGCGCGGCGGAAGTGGAACGCGATGTCCTGTCCGCGATGCCGGAGGTCGATGGGCTGATCGCCAACACCGCGAAGCTCGATCCGCGCGCCTGGAACGTGCCCGCGCCCGCCGCTCCTCTGCGCCCCATCGGCTATACGCGCGGCTTCGTGCAAGTGCAGAACGGGTGCGACCATGCCTGCACCTTCTGTGTGATCCCGCAAGGCCGAGGAGTCAGCCGTTCGCGCCCCGTGGCGGACGTTCTTGCCGAAGTGGCGCTGCATCTGGACGCCGGAGTGCGCGAGATCGTGCTGACCGGCGTAGATCTCACGTCCTGGGGCAGCGATCTGCCGGCCGCGCCACGCCTCGGCCAGCTATGCGAGGCGATCTTGGCGCGCTTTGCTGCCTTGCCCCGCCTGCGCCTGTCGTCGGTCGATGGTGCGGAAGTGGACGACATGCTGTTCGATCTGCTTGCCGCCGAAACGCGGATGATGCCGCACCTCCACTTGTCGCTGCAATCGGGCGATGACATGATCCTGAAGCGGATGAAGCGCCGCCACAGCCGCGCCGATGCGATCGCTTTGGTCGAGCGGCTGCGCGCGCGGCGGCCCGACCTTAGCATCGGTGCCGACCTGATCGCCGGTTTCCCGACCGAGACCGAGACGATGCATGGCCAGAGCCTTTCGATCATCCAGGCGCTGGATGTGGTGCATGGCCACGTCTTTGCCTATTCGCCGCGCCCCGCCACGCCCGCAGCGCGTATGTCGCAAGTGCCGGTCCCCACGATCAGAGCGCGCGCGGCAGAGCTGCGCCGCGCCGTCGCCCACCAACGCGCCGCGTGGCTCGGCCGCTTGATCGGAACGCCCCTGGCCGTGCTGGCCGAGCGCGGCGGAACCGGCCACTCCGCCCAGTTCGCGCCGGTCGTGCTCCCCGAACACACCGCGCCGGGCGCCTTGTTCAGCCTGACCCCGTCGCGGGTCGTGGAAGGAATGCTGCAATGAACACCCAAGTGCCGCCAAAAAACACGGCGGGCGATGGCTGGTCTGAGCGGTTGTTCGGCGGCTTTCGCAAGACCTCGGAGCGCTTGTCCGGCAACTTGTCCGGCATCGTCGGCAAGACCCGGCTGGACGACGAACAGCTCGATCATCTCGAAGACGCGCTGATCATGTCGGACCTCGGCCCTCGCGCTGCGGCCCGCATCCGTGCGCGCTTGGCGGACGAGCGGTTCGAACGCGATGCTGACGAGCGGGCGATCATGGAAGTGGTCGCGCGCGAAATCGCCGAAATCCTGCGCCCCGTGGCCAAGCCGCTGGACATCATCGCCTTCCCGCGCCCGCAAGTGATCCTGGTGATCGGCGTCAACGGATCGGGCAAGACCACCACGATCGCCAAGCTGGCACACTTGTTCCAGGAACAGGACTATTCGGTGATGCTGGCGGCGGGCGATACCTTCCGCGCCGCCGCGATCGGGCAGCTGGGTGTCTGGGCCGAACGCGTCGGCGTGCCGATCGTGCGCGGCCCTGAAGGCGGCGATCCGGCCAGCATCGTGTTCGACGCGGTGAAAGCCGCGACAGATCAGGGCATCGACGCCCTGATCGTCGACACCGCCGGGCGGCTGCAGAACAAGCGCGAGCTGATGGACGAGCTGGCGAAGATCCGGCGTGTTCTGGGTCGGCTCAATCCCGCCGCCCCGCATGACGTGGTGCTGGTGCTGGATGCCACCAACGGCCAGAACGCGTTGTCGCAGATAGAAGTCTTCAAGGAAGTGGCCGGCGTGTCCGGGTTGATCATGACCAAGCTGGACGGCACCGCGCGCGGCGGCGTCCTGGTGGCGGCGGCCGAGCAACACGGCCTGCCGATCCACGCGATCGGCGTGGGGGAGAGGATCGACGACTTGCGTCCCTTCGATCCGGACCTACTCGCCCGCGTGATCGCCGGGATCGCCTGACATGACCAACGCCGCCAAGCCGAAAGAGAAATCCTCCTGGGTCAACCTGCTGGTAGACTTCGGGCCGCTGCTCGTTTTCTTCCTGACCTATCGTCACTTCTCCCCCGCCGATGACGAGAATGGCGCGGGGATCGTGCTGGCCGTCACCAAGAGCACGATCGCCTTCATGTTCGCCACGCTGGTGGCGCTGGTCGTGTCGAAGTGGCGGCTGGGCCGCGTGTCGCCGATGGTATGGCTGTCATCGGCGCTGATCCTGGGCTTCGGCGCGCTGACCGTATTCTTCAACGATCCCTTCTGGATCCAGATCAAGCCCACCGCCGTATACGTGCTGTTCGCCGCCGTGCTGTTCGGCGGGCTGATCAAGGGCAAGGCGATGCTGCGCTACCTGTTGCAGTCCGCCTTCGAAGGACTGGACGACGCCGGATGGCTGAAGCTGTCGCGCAACTGGGCGATCTTCTTCGTGTTCCTTGCCGGATTGAACGAGGTGCTGCGCCATGTGCTGACCTTCGGCGGATGGCTGCAGGCCAAGCTGTGGCTGTTCACCGGGCTCTCGTTCCTCTTCACCTTCTCGCAGATACCGATGGTGATGCGCCACGGGATGGGCGAGGAGGCGAAGGAGGAATTCGTCGAGAATCCGCCGGTGGATCAATAGCTCCTTCACCTGGCACAACTGCGCCGTCATCCCGGGATCGACCCAGGCTCCCGCTTACTTCCGCTTGATCGCAGAAACAAAGTGAGCCCCCGGATCAACTCCGGGGCGACGAGCATCATCCCTTCCCGTATTTAGCATAGCGGCGCTTAGCGCAGCGCCGGCAGCAGTTCCGCTTCGACAAACCGGATGAAGCCTTCCTGGTCATCGCCCGGGCATGCCAGCACCAAGTGATCGAACCCTGCGTCCAGGTACTTGCGAATGGCCGCCAGATGCACTTGAGCGTCCGGTCCGGCGG
>NZ_CAXYKL010000125.1:0-26218 GCF_964277725.1 uncultured Novosphingobium sp.
CTTCCATCAACTAGGCGTTTGCCCGGAGAATGCCGCGTGCCGTGCGCAAGTTGCACACAAGCTGACACCGAACCGGCTGCGTCGACCAGACGACGCCTCCACGCGACAAACGCCATGGTGCGAGACAGTGCGCCTCGTTCAAGGAGGACAGCATGGCGATCCAGCCGCCGATCAGCAGTAGGCACAGCATCCAACCCGCCTCGGCATAGCGGTTGCCGTAGAGGATGTGCACCGCCCAGTCCGACCAAGCCATGACGGTGGCGATGCCCACCAGCACCAGCAGCAGGAAGTTGCGCCGTGTCTGCGCCAGTTCGCGCCGAGCGGGCGACCCGGGCTCCAACTCGTTCTGGTGCTTTGCTACAAAGGGAAACACGATCTGGAACGCCAGCCGCCCGGCCACCGTGTTGGGCAAGTCAGAGATCGCACGGGCCAGGCCATAGACGCCCAGCGTCGCCAGCGGCACCACGCGCCCCAGGAACAGCCGGTCGACATAGATCGCCGCGTAGAAGGACAGCGAGGAGAGCATGATCCACTTGCTGAAGTGGAAAATCGCGGGCGCATGCACCTTGTCCAGCAGCAGCCGGTGGCGCGGGTGGGGCATCAGGTACGTCATCGCCGAGCGGGCCGCGATCGAGAGCAGGATACCCAGCACCGGCGCCCACACATTGCGCAAGCTCAACGCCAGCACCAAGGTGATGACAAGGCCCACCGCCTCCGCGCTCAGTTCGAACAGGTTGCGCGCCTTCACGTCCAGCCGCTTGGCCGCGCTGAAGATCGAGGTGGACATCAGCGAATTGAGGAACGGCGCGGCGCTCACCACCGCCAGGATCGCCCAGTCGATCCGATAGAACCGCGCCAGCACCGGCGTCAGCGCCAGACAGGCGAGCGAGACCAGCAACCCGCGCACGACCTGCAGAGTCCAGAGCGAATTGAGGAACCGCTCGTCCTCGCCATGCGGACTGTGGACGACATTCTGCTCCGGCCCGAGGTCGGTCAGCAGATCACACCCGGTGCGGATCGCCTGCGCAATCACGACCACGCCCAGGATCTCCGGCCCCAGCAACCGCGAGAGCACGATATTGCTGCCAAACCGGATCGACGCCGACGCGGCATACGTCCCGATCGTCCAGAGCGACTTGCTGGCAATGGAGGATTTGGCGGTCATAAAAGAGTTTATCGCCCTTCAAGAGAGGTGTTTAATTAGATTGCGTCGGTCAATTGACCGGAAGCAATCTAAAACCGCTCTAGAGGCTGCACCCACGGTCCGCCAATGTCGGTGTTTAATCCGTTTGCAAGAAGATGTTCGCGAAAAGCGTCCTTTGCACTGACGTTCCGTTTTTCTCTTTGTTTAAATTCCGGGTTAATGAAGTCTTCTGCCTGCGACCTTGAGGTCAACGCTTGTTTTCCTACCCGGTCTAAAATCATGTCTCGCTCTAGTTTTCCCAAAGCATCAGCCTCAAACCCCAAATTGTGGAGCATAGAGTAATTTCTTATTAGCTCGGTAAACTTTATACGGCCTTCACCAGAAATGGTATTGTAGCCAAGCAGGAGAAGTTGAGAATTGGTGCACGCTGCCCGGAGTACCCGAGCAAAACGCTGCTTGTCAGACTCTTGTGATTCATGAACGTACAGCAGAATATGGTACACTTGCCGAAAATAGTGGCCAAGATCATCTTTGTATTCTTCAAAAAAGTCCTCATACGTCTTTAGGGCTAAGCCCTCGAATTTTAGCCCATTATAGCACAAGCAATCTTTTGCTCGTTCCTGTATGAATATTCGAAGCTCTTGAGCAAGCTCATAAAATGCTTTCTGCCCGCTTCGTGTTGCAACGACTTGCTCGATCAGTACGCCACTGCCCTCATTAACTCTTTCAATTATGATGTAGTCTGTGTCTTGGACGACTTGCTGAAGACGATCCATCATGCTCGTGAACGTTGATATGAATACACTCCGTCGTGTTGCGGACCGCTGCTCAGAAAGAGCAAGTATGGCGCCGACAGCAGCAAGGGAAGCCATCAACGCAGATATAGAACCAAATGAGTCACCCAGAGACGCTGTGTTCTTGAGCGCATTTTCATTTAGACTAGACGAGAAGCCAGTAAACCATTTAGATTGTATAAGGTAAAACGCAAGGCACCAAGATGCCACGGGCACTGCGAACCAAATATAGCTAATTCGACTTTTCAGGCTCTTTATTAGATGCCGAAACAATGCCCCCAGTTTTTCCATCACGAACTACAACCTTTCCCTCATATGTATGCCACCCTCCCTTCAGCGAAGTCGCGGAATAGTAAGTTGTAGTTATATTAGGCGAAGGCTGTGCGACGAGCCCCGACCTTCGCACGCCGTAAGTCTTAGCCAAACTGCCTTTGCCGCTCTTTTTCTTTTCCAACTCACTAAACCCCGCAAATACGACCAGCTCTCCACTCACTCCGCCGCGACGCTCTCGCCGAATAGGCCCGGCACCAGTTCCACTTCGTCGTTGGCTTCTTCGCCCGTCCGGGCCTTGCGGCGGGAGTCGAAGTTGCTCCACACGTCGCCCCAGTTGCCGCGGGTGGCGCCCTTGGAATATTCGGTGGCGCGGGTTTCGAAGAAGTTGGCGTGCTCCACGCCGTTCAGCAGCGGCTGCAGCCAGGGCAGCGGGTGGTCTTCGATCATGTAGATCTCGGGCAGGCCGAGCTGGCCCAGGCGCCAATCGGCGATGTAGCGGATGTAGCGCTTGATCTCCTTGGCGCTCATGCCGGGGACCGGGCCCTGCTCGAACGCCAGATCGATGAAAGCGTCTTCCAGACGCACCGTCTTCTGGCAGCAATCGATGATGTCTTCCTTCACCGCCTTGGTCAGGCAGCCGCGCTCCTTGGTGAAGGTGTGGAACAGCTTGGTGATGCCTTCGCAGTGCAGGCTTTCATCACGCACGGACCAGCTGACGATCTGCCCCATGCCCTTCATCTTGTTGAAGCGCGGGAAGTTCATCAGCATCGCGAAGCTGGCGAACAGCTGCAGCCCCTCGGTGAAGCCACCGAACATGGCCAGCGTGCGGGCGATATCCTCGTCCGTATCGACGCCGAAGGTGTGCAGGTAATCGTGCTTGGCCTTCAGCTCCTCATATTCCAGGAACATGCCGTACTCGCTCTCGGGCATGCCGATGGTGTCGAGCAGGTGGCTGTAGGCGGCGATATGCACCGTCTCCATATTGGAGAAGGCGGCCAGCATCATCTTGATCTCGGTGGGCTTGAAGACGCGGGCGTATTTCTCGTGGTAGCAATCCTGCACCTCCACATCGGCCTGCGTGAAGAAGCGGAAGATCTGGGTCAGCAGGTTGCGCTCATGATCCGAAATCTTTTGCGCCCAGTCGCGGCAATCCTCACCCAGCGGCACTTCCTCAGGCATCCAGTGGATCTGCTGCTGGCGCTTCCACATGTCGTAGGCCCAGGGATACTCGAAGGGCTTGTAGGTCTTGCGGGCTTCGAGAAGAGGCATGGCGGATACTCCGGCAAAGGCAATGAGCGGCGGCGAGGGCGACACCAGCCGCCCCGCAGCCGAAGACGCGCGCGATCACGCAGCGCCATGGCATTGCCAGGAAGATAAGCATTTTGCGGCAAATTTGGAGGTACAGAATCGGAACGAAATGCGTTGTCCACAGACGCGTGGTGCAGATATCTTGTGGTCATCGCCCATTTCACCCGCAAGGTCTTGTATCCGCTGCGGCGTGCGGAATGCGCGACGGGCATTTCCTTTGCCATGGAACCGCCCGGTGCGGCCATTCATTGTTGCGGGAAAGGCCGCAAGCTTTCGCGGCATGACATACCGGAGCAGGCCCCTTGTCGGACTCATCGAAAAATCAGTCGCAAAGCCAATCGCAGACCTCGGGCGGGGGCGCTTCCATCGCGGAACCGGGCAGGCCCGATGCCACTTCGCCCTATCGCGGCCCCGACGATGCCCCGCACGACGAGAAGCGGCCCGAAACCGTGGTGGAGGGCGAAGGGCCCCAGAGTATGGAGCAGCCCTACTTTTCCGAGGCGCAATCGACTTTGGGCGCAAATGCTCCTGCCGGGCGCACCGGCGATCCTTTCACCCAGCCGGAGGATGCGATCGGCACCGTTCCCCCGCCTTCTCGCGCCGAGCAGCAGCCGCAACGGTCCGGCACGCAGGAACCGGCCAGTTTCGCCACGCCCGAAGGCACGGTTCGCGAGGGCATGGCGGTTGTCGATAATTACGGCCACACCCTAGGCTACGTGGCGGGGGTGGATGGCGAGCGGCTGCGCCTGACGTCCACCGACCCTCATGATGACGGCGTGGCCTTCCTGCCCGTCAGCCTGATCGACGGGATCGACGGTGAGCGCGTACTGCTGGCCGGGCGGGGCGACGCCTCATTCGGCCAAGCCGCAGACTGAAGGAGGTTCCCCTCTCTCCCGCCAGGCGAGAGAGGGGGATAATACGTCAGGCCTTCTCGTCGGGATCGGCGACTATCACGCCCAGCGGCGTTTGCTGGTGCTGCACAACGTCCCACTCTTCGTGCGACAAACGGCGCAAGGTGCTGGTGCATATTGCGTGATAGGTCTTGTCTCCGCGCTTTGCCTTCACGCGATAGGCGATAACGATCAGCCCTTCCTGCGGGCGGCTGACCTGTGTTTCGGCAAAGTTCACTTCCTCCCAACGCGGAGTGTCCTTCACCGCCGCGGTGGCTTGGTCTCCTGTGTAGAGATAAGGTTCGGCCGGTAGCGCCATGACGCAATCCTTGCTGACGCGCTGTTCGTAAACCTCGGCGCCGCCGGCCCATAATTCCTTTTCAAACGTCCAGATGCGATCGTCTTCCACGCGCGTACTCCTCAATGTGTCCTGGCTAGAACAGAAGAAATAGCGTCGGTGATCGTAACGGTTCCCTGCCCCCGAGGACACGCCGCGAAGCGTTTCTCCAATGCGGCAAAATTACGGAACGAAGAAGACTCAGTTCCGTTCTCTATTCGTAAGCAACGACACGATACAGGAACGCCTTCATGTTTGAGAAGCTTCGTATTAAAGAGCACATGGAAATCGCCGATAATTCGGGTCAGCATATCGGGACTGTCGATGAAGTGGTCGACGACCGCATCAAGCTGACCAAGAGCGATAGCTCTGATGGTGCACATCACTTCATCGCGATCGATCAGATCGACCGGATTGATGACAACCGCATATACCTGAAGCAGGGTACGCCCGTTCCGATGGGCGTGGGTCAGGCCTGAGCCACTTGATCTTATAACGAGTTTCCCACGGCGGACCTCCCCCTCCCCCTCTTCCGCCGTGCGATGGCCCCGGTGTCCGATAGGACGCCGGGGCATTTTCGTATCGGATCAGAGCGAGAGACGTGTGTCAGCGGCGGCGAAACGGCAGACGATCGCGCAGTTTGCGCCAGTTAAAGATCGCGAAACCGCTACCGAACACACCGCCTGCCGTCAGCACTACTTTCAGGATCAGGCCAACGATACCCGTCAGCGCCCCGATAGTGACGCCCCAAAACAGCTGAGACAGAACGACGACAAGAGTGCCCATAGCCACTCCATCGTCGCCGCACCGAAAAGAAGCAAGGTTTTACGCAGCCAGATCAGGGCGATGCTGCGCTTCCCGCTGGCTTTCGCGCAGCGCGGCATAGCCCGCCAGCGCTGCCGAGCCGGCAATCGAAAGAGCATCCTCCAGGAATGCGACCGGCGCATCACGCCCTACGGCGCGAGCCAGCACCATGCGCGCGCGATAGCTGATGTACGTCCCTAGCAGCGCGCCGGCAGCCCCAAGGCCGGCCGCGACCAGCGCGCGCCCGGGCCGTGCCGCCGCCGCGCCTGACAAGGCACCGCCGATCAACCGGCCCGCCACGCCCGGTGCCGCGATACGGGCCGGGGTATTGGGCTGCTTGTCCGCCACATACTCCCCAATCGCCGCCGCGCTCATGATCGCGCCAGTCCACTTCGAAGTGAGGAACGAGAGGGGCGTTCCCTGCAAGCCCAAACCCTGGCTGGCGGCGGCGATGGTCACGGCGGCGGGTGGAGTGAACGTGCGCTGGCCATTGGCGAGGCCCAGCAACAGCGGCACCGAAACATCCGCCAACGTGATGCCCGATCGCGCCCCGGCGCTTTCCAGCAAGACCGGCTTGCGCTTGCGCAAACTCTTGCGCACCGCTTCGGTGACGATGCCGAAGACCGCGTGCGAAGCGAAGCCGTAAAGGTGGGTGCGCAAGGTGTAGCGCAACGGCGGCTTGGCGAATCCCAGCAGAGGCACCGCCAACTGATCGATCAGCAGCGCCGATACGAGGCCGAAGGCCAGACCGCGTCCGCGCGTGACGCCGGGCACCTTTTCCGCCAGCGCACCATAAGCCGCGCCGGTGAGGGTGCCGAAGACATAGTGGACCGCCTGCCCTCCGGCCTCACGATCGGCCCGGCGCAAGCGCGTCGTACCGACCAGCCTGGCGGCACGCAGGGCGGCCTGTTCGGTGGCGGGCGGATTGGAACCCTTGGGCTGGAAGAACGCGGCGGAATAGGTTTGGAACACCTCCATCACCGCCGACCCGGCCAGACCGGCAACAGCCCCCGCCGCCGCGCCCTCGGCCAGGGTTACGGTGATGTCGACGGCTTGGCGCTTTTGTACGGCGGTATCGGTTCCGGCCACGCCGGTGGTTTGCTGAAGCATGATCTCGTCCAATCCTGAGCCGCGCGATGGCGCGGTGGTTTAAGGTAGGGACGAACGACGCGGGTGCTTGGTTCCGCGTAACCCTTGGATCATCGCCGATCATGCCGGCCATAACGGCCAAATGCCCTCCCCCACCGATCAAATCGGCCGGGAAGGGCATTCGCGGTGGCAACTCGGATTGGGTGATGGCCTGTATCGGCGACAGGCCATCCTTATCGGCAGGCGATCATTATTGGCAGGCGAGGCACTCGTCGTAATCGGTGGTCTCGCCGATCGCGAACTTGGGGGCCTCGGGGGTATTGTCCGCCTCGACGCCGCCAGCGAACCCGGCGCGCTGGACCGACTTCGAGCGCAGATAGTACAGCGACTTGATCCCGCGCTCCCACGCCTGGAAGTGCAGCATCATCAGGTCCCACTTGTCGACGTCTGCCGGGATATAGAGGTTGAGCGACTGGGCCTGGTCGATATACGGCGTGCGATCCGCCGCGAATTCCAGCAGCCAGCGCTGGTCGATCTCGAAGCTGGTCTTGTAGACCGCCTTTTCCTCAGGCGAGAGGAAGTCGAGGTGCTGTACGGAGCCGCCATGCTCCAGGATGGAATTCCACACATTGTTGGAATCCTTGCTTTTCGAAGCCAGCAGCTTTTCCAGATACGGGTTCTTAACCACGAAGCTGCCCGAAAGCGTCTTGTGGGTGTAAATGTTGGCCGGGATCGGCTCGATGCAGGCGGAGGTGCCGCCGCAGATGATGCTGATCGACGCGGTGGGCGCGATCGCCATCTTGCAGCTGAAGCGCTCCATCACGCCGACGTCGGCGGCATCGGGGCACGGCCCACGCTCATTCGCCAGCAGCATCGAGGCTTCGTTGGCCTTCTGGTTGATGTACTGGAACATCTGCATGTTCAGCGCCTTGGCCATCGCGCTTTCGAAGGCGATGCCCTTCTTCTGCAGGTACGAGTGGAAGCCCATCACGCCCATGCCGACCGAACGCTCACGCGCGGCTGAGTATTTGGCGCGCGCCATCTCGTCCGGCGCCCGATCGATATAATCCTGCAAGACGTTGTCGAGGAAACGCAGCACGTCTTCCACGAAGCGCTTGTCGGCGCGCCATTCCTCCCAGGTTTCCAGGTTGAGCGAGGAGAGACAGCACACCGCGGTGCGATCGTTGCCCAGGTGATCACGGCCCGTAGGCAGCGTGATCTCGGAACACAGGTTCGAGGTGGAAACCTTGAGCCCCAGCTCGCGATGGTGGCGCGGCATCATGCGGTTCACCGTATCGGAGAACACGATATAGGGCTCACCGGTCGCGAGGCGCGTCTCGACCAGCTTCTGGAAGAGCGAGCGCGCGTCCACCTTCCCGCGCACCGAACCGTCCTTGGGGCTACGCAACGCGAACTCGTCGCCATTGCGCACGGCTTCCATGAACTCGTCGGTCAGCAGCACGCCGTGGTGCAGGTTGAGCGCCTTGCGGTTGAAATCGCCCGAAGGCTTGCGGATTTCCAGGAACTCCTCGATCTCGGGGTGCGAGACATCGAGGTAGCAGGCCGCCGAGCCGCGGCGCAGCGAACCCTGGCTGATCGCCAGCGTCAGCGAATCCATCACACGGACGAAGGGAATGATGCCGCTGGTCTTGCCGTTCAGGCCGACCGGCTCACCAATGCCACGCACCGCACCCCAATAGGTGCCGATGCCGCCGCCACGCGAGGCGAGCCAGACGTTCTCGTTCCAAGTGGCGACGATGCCTTCCAGGCTGTCATCGACTGAGTTCAGGTAGCACGAGATCGGCAGGCCGCGACCGGTTCCGCCGTTCGACAGCACCGGCGTCGCGGGCATGAACCACAGCTTCGAGATGTAATCGTAAAGCCGCTGGGCGTGGTCCTGATCGTCGGCATAGGCATCGGCCACACGCGCGAAGAGATCTTGGTATTTCTCGCCCGGCAGCAGGTAGCGATCGTCCAGCGTATCCTTGCCGAATTCCGTCAGCAGCGAATCACGCGTATCGTCAGTGGTGATGGTGAAGCGGCGATCATTGATCGTCTTGGAATCGCTGACCTTCTTCGCGGGTACATCCTTCACGGGCGCGGCCGTCACCGCTTCTTCGGTCGGGCGCGGCCCCTTACCCGAACTCGTGGCCGTCTTTTCGACAAACGGCATTACGGTCTGATCGGCATCCACGGTATCTATCTGCCCTTCGCTGCCCGGTCTGAAGTCCACGTTGCGTCCCCTGTAAGCCAATCTCATCGGCCTTGCGGCGGGCCATCCTCAATTCCGTCACAGCTTGGCTTTACCGTTCTTGAGACGCTGCACCGATGGTGCTTCGCTCTAAGCGCGAGAGACCCTGCTTAACTAGGTATTGAGGGCTCCTCCTGCAAAGAACCACAACCCATAGTGCGCGTTTCGCGAATCGACGGCAAGAGGGGCTTTCGAACCGCCTCCTCATAGCGAAGCTGCGCGACTCCTTCGCGCAGACAGGCTGCAAGGGGCAAATCGCGAAATCGGACTAAATCTTTTTCCACATTTACGCGCGCCGAACCGAATCATGTTTGCGACCAATCGCCCCATGTCTTCCCTCAAGCGATCGGCGGAGCAAATTGGTATGGTGCCCTCGCAACCGCAAAGAAGATGCTGCGTTTTCGACAGCATCTTCGGGGATCATCGACGTGGAAGGGCCTTAGCTCATGATCAACATCATCAGCGCCATCATCAGCGGCCTGATCATCGGCGTGCTGGCACGCTTTTTCTATCCTGGCTCGGTCAACATGGGCTGGATCGCCACGATTCTGCTGGGCATCGGCGGCTCGCTCATCGCGGGACTGGTCGCAAGCCGGGGTTCCGGGGACTTCAACCGGGCCGGCTGCCTCGCCTCCGTGATCGGCGCGATCGTGCTGATCTTCCTTGGCCGGGTGTTCGGGATCAGCTGAGCGCCATCACTCCCTACCTCCGCTCGTGTCGAGCGGAGTAGGATAGGGACAGCGCGCAGTGCACTTACGGAACCAGCACCGTGTCCCGGGCCTCTGCCGCCGTTTCGGGATAATCCAGCGTGTAGTGCAGCCCCCGGCTTTCGTGCCGTTTGAGCGCCGAGCACACGATGAGATCGGCGCTTTGCAGCAGGTTGCGCAACTCGATCAGGTCGGTCGAGACGCGGAAGTGGCGGTAATATTCCTCGATCTCGTCGTTCAGCAGCTTGATGCGGTGCGCGGCCCGTTCCAGCCGCTTGGTGGTGCGCACGATGCCCACATAGTTCCACATGAATCGGCGGATTTCCGTCCAGTTCTGCTTGATCACCACTTCCTCGTCAGCCTCGATGACGCGGCTTTCGTCCCACGCTCGAACCGGCGGCGGGGCATCGAAGGCGTCCCATTGCGCCAGGATATGCGCGGCGGCCGCCTCGCCGAAGACGAAGCATTCCAGCAGCGAGTTCGAGGCCAGGCGATTGGCCCCGTGCAAGCCGCTTTCGGTGCATTCGCCCGCGGCGTAGAGGCCGGGCAGATCGGTCTTGCCGTTCATGTCGATCAGGATGCCGCCGCAGGTGTAATGCTGGGCAGGCACCACCGGGATCGGCTGGCGCGTCATGTCCAGACCCAGGCCCAGCAGCTTTTCGTAGATCGTCGGGAAATGCTCGCGCACGAACTCGGGCGGCTGGTGGCTGATATCCAGGTGGACGTAATCCAGGCCGAAGCGCTTGATCTCCGAATCGATCGCGCGCGCCACCACGTCACGCGGGGCCAGCTCCAGCCGCTCGGGATCGTAGAACGTCATGAAGCGCTTGCCGGTGCGCGGATTGATCAGCCGCCCGCCTTCGCCCCGCACCGCCTCGGTGATGAGGAAGTTCTTCACGTCCAGATTGTAGAGGCAGGTCGGATGGAACTGCATCATCTCCATGTTGGAGACTCGCGCTCCTGCGCGCCACGCCATGGCGATGCCGTCCCCGGTCGCGCCGCGTGGGGCGGTGCTGAACTGATAGACGCGCCCCGCGCCGCCGGTGGCAAGGATCGTGGCCCGCGCGGTATGCGCCTCCACCTGGCCGGTTTCCTGATTTAACGCGTAGACGCCCCAGACCCGGCCAGAGCCTGAATAGCGCTGCTCATGCCGCCCGGTGATAAGATCGATGCAGGCGAGGCCCGGCAGCAGGGTGATGTTGGGATTGGCCTGCGCCGCTTTCAGCAGCGCGGCCTGCACTGCCCAGCCGGTGGCATCGTCGACATGGACGATCCTTCGGTGCGAGTGGCCCCCCTCACGAGTCAGATGCAGCGAATTGCCGTCCGTGTTGAACGGCACCCCCAGTTCCGCCAGCCGCTCGATCGCATGGGGCGCGCGCTCGATCACGAATTCCACCGTCTCCAGGCGGTTGAGCCCGGCCCCGGCCACCATCGTATCGCGGATATGGTCTTCGAAGGTATCGCCCGCATCGAGCACAGCGGCGATGCCGCCCTGTGCCCATGCGGTGGAGCCGCCGGTCAGCTCGCCCTTGGCCAGCACCAGCACTTTTAGCGTCTGCGCAAGCGCCAGCGCCGCCGTCAGCCCGGCCGCGCCAGAGCCGACGATGATCACGTCATAAGCCGGCTCCGTGGCCGCATTCAGGTCATCCATGCCGCCTCCTTGCCGCCATCGCGGGGCACCCGCAATCTTTTGTGACGGGCAATGATGCCGATTGCGCGCCTTGCCCAAGAGGGATAAGTATTATCACCTACTGTACGGGTGCCGTGGGGGCCGCACCGGTATTGCGCGGTATCGTGATACTTCCTTGGGGGGGAGCCGTCTGAAAGGCGGAAGGGATGAACGTATGGTTCTGAAGCGAATCCTGTGCCTGTTTGACCGACACAACCCCAAACGATCGACCGCCCATTGGGACGGGCTGAGCTACGTCGGCGAATGCCGCCGTTGCGGCCGGGCCATTCGCCGTCGCTCGCGCGGCAACTGGAAGAACGACACCGGGGCGGTATCGCCGGTATCTCCAGTCAAGCCGTCTGACCCTCACTCGTCAGGCTGACGAACACGTCTTCCAGATCGGCTTCGCGCGTCGTGACGTCGACGATGGCAAAGCCCTGCGCCTGCACGGACGCCAGCACTTGCCCGGCGTTGCTGCGGTCCTTGTTGTACGTGATCGCGATGGTGCGCTCACCGGTCTTTTCGCTCTTGATGAAAGCGGCGTCGACCGGCAGTTGGCCGAGATCCCGGTCCAGCGTCAGTTCCACCACCTTTTCCCGCGCCATGCCGACCAGTTCACGCGTGGGCTTGTTGGCGATGCACTCGCCATGGTTGATGATGGCGATCTGATCGCACAGCTCTTCTGCTTCCTCCAGGTAATGCGTGGTGAGGACGATGGTGACGCCCTCACGGTTCATTTGGGTCACGAGTTCCCACAGCTGGCGACGCAGCTCCACGTCGACACCGGCGGTCGGCTCGTCCAGCACCAGCACGGGCGGCTGATGGACCAGGGCCTTGGCGATCAGCAGCCGTCGCTTCATCCCGCCAGACAATGTGCGGGCATAGGCATTGCGCTTGTCTGCCAAATGGACCGCGCGCAGCAGCTCTTCGGAGCGGCGCAGGTGCTGGGTGATGCCGTAAAGCCCCGCCTGGATCTCCAGCACCTCGAACGGCGTGAAGAACGGGTCGAACACGATTTCCTGCGGCACGATCCCGATCGACCGCTTGGCATTGCGCATGTTCTGATCGATATCGAAGCCCCAGATGTCGATCGATCCGGACGTCTTTTTGACAAGGCCCGCCATGATGTTGATCAGCGTGGACTTGCCCGCGCCGTTGGGGCCGAGCAGGCCGAAAATCTTGCCGACCGGCACGTCGAAGCTGACGCCCTTCAGCGCCAGTTTACCCTCGCCCCCGCCCACCGGGGCGTAGCGCTTCACGACATCGCGGATGGAAATGGCGGGTTGATCGGTCATGCGCGGCATTTGGGGCAGGATCGCGCCGGGGTAAAGACCTGCCGCCGCATTCCCTCTGGCAAAGCCGCGACGCCCTTGGTAATCGCGCCAACCATGACCAACCCGCCCGAGACCGTCTACACCGACAAGCGCCGCGTATTCTGTGACGGCGCGACCGACATCCGCGCCGGTGCGGCGCTGGGCCATCCGCGTGTCTATCTGGAAATCGACCAGAAGGGCTATGTCGAATGCGGCTATTGCGATCGCCGCTTCGTGCTGAAGGGCGCGGCCACCCACGAGCGTGAGCGCACCGAAGTGTTTCCGGGCGATCTGGATGAGTTCGGCGCCAGCGCGAGCACCAGCAGCAATCCGTAACGATCGCGCATCCGCAACGAAGCGGGTGCTGGCGCAATCCACGCGGGTGCTTATATCTGCCGGCATATGGCATTCGCACCCGATCCCCGCTCGCTCCTTTACCGCCCCGGCCAACTCACCCCGGAAGACGCCCAGGCCCTCGCCGCCGAGACGTTGAAGGCGTGTGACGATGGCGAACTGTACCTGCAATTCATCGCCTCCGAGGCGTTCGGCTTCGACGACGGACGGCTGAAAACCTGCGACTATTCGCGCGATGCGGGCTTCGGCCTGCGTGGCGTTTCGGGCGAGATGACCGGATTCGCCCACGCCAACGACATCAGCGCCGCCGCGATCCGCCGCGCGGGTGAGACGCTGAAGCTGCTGGACCCGGCCACCGGTATCCGCCCGGCACCGCCCCGCGCCAGCAATCGCCATCTCTACACTGACGCATCCCCGCTCGACCTGGTGCCCTTCGCCGAAAAGGTGAAGCTGCTGGAGACGGTGGACGCTGCCGCCCGCGCCCGCGATCCGCGCGTGGCGCAAGTGTCCTGCTCGATCACCGGCAGCTGGTCCGTGGTCGAGATCGTGCGGGCGGATGGCTTTGTCGCCACCGACGTGCGCCCGCTGGTGCGCCTGTCGATCTCGATCGTCGCCGAAAGCAACGGCCGTCGCGAAACCGGCACGTTCGGCATGGGCGGTCGCTGGCTCTATGATGATCTGTTCGATCCCAAGAACTGGAACCGCGGCATCGATATCGCGCTGAACCAAGCCCTGGTGAACCTGGAAAGCGTGGATGCTCCGGCCGGAGAGATGACGGTGCTGTGCGCACCGGGCTGGCCCGGCGTCCTGCTGCACGAAGCGGTGGGCCACGGCCTGGAAGGCGATTTCAACCGCAAGGGCACCAGCGCCTTTTCTGGCCGCATCGGCGAGCGAGTCGCGGCACCGGGCGTCACCGTGGTGGACGATGGCTCGATCGTGAACCGGCGCGGATCGCTATCGATCGATGACGAAGGCACTCCTACCCAGGAAACAGTGCTGATCGAGGACGGCATCCTCAAAGGCTATATGCAGGATCGGCTGAATGCCCGCCTGATGGGCGTAGAGCCGACCGGCAACGGCCGCCGCGAAAGCTATGCCCACGTGCCGATGCCGCGCATGACCAACACCTTCATGAAGGGCGGCAACGACGATCCGGCGGAACTGCTGAGCCGCATCAAGAACGGCATCTACGCCAAGAGCTTTGGCGGCGGTCAGGTCGATATCGTTTCGGGCAAGTTCGTATTCTCCTGCACCGAGGCCTACAAGGTGGAGAATGGCAAGCTGGGCGCACCGATCAAGGGCGCAACGCTGATCGGCGATGGGCCGTCGGTCCTCACCCGCGTCACCGGCATCGGCAACGACATGGCGCTGGACGAAGGCGTGGGCGTCTGCGGCAAGGGCGGGCAGAGCGTGCCTGCGGGCGTCGGGCAGCCCACTTTGCTGATCGAGGGGCTGACCGTGGGCGGAACGGCCTGATCCAGCTGAACCGGCGGATCCATCCGGCGATCTTGTGCGTTACTTTTCAGCACTGGTTCAGCGCGAGCCGGCTATTGGTCGCGTGAAGAACACCGAACAAGAGGTCGCAATGAAAAAGCAATCAAGCGCGGCGATCGTACTGGCCGCCATTTCCGCCACTATTGTAGCCGCCCCTCCTGCTGTTGCTCGGGACCGGCTGACGGGTGAGGCGCAACTGGCCAAGATGCTCGACGGGCGGGAGCCGGGCAAGCCGGTGAACTGCTTGCCGCTGGGCCAGTCCAGCGAACAGCGCATCATCGATAAGACGGCGATCGTCTATCGCTATGGCAGCACGTTGTATGTCAACCGGCCCAGCAATCCCGAGTCGCTGGACAATGACGATATCATGGTGACCAAGCCCCTGAACGGCCAGCTTTGCAGCGTCGATACCGTGACGCTGATTGATCGCAACTCGCGGTTCTATAGCGGTTTCGTCGGCCTGCAGCAGTTCGTGCCATACAAGAAGGTGGCATCGGCGCGTTGAGCCTGATCGGCGTTCCGGAGCCGAGGAGCCGAAAGTGGGGACGCTTGATCCTGGCCGCCGTCTATGGCGCGGCGGGGATCATCCATCTGGCGCGGCCTGCTCCCTTCCTCGCGATCACGCCAGACTGGGTGCCCGCGCCTGACGTCGTCATCGCGCTGACCGGAATGGCGGAGATCGCCGGTGCTATCGGCTTGGTGCAGACACGCTCCCTGCTGTTGCGGCGCGCGGCGGGATGGGGCTTGGCGCTATATGCTTTGTGCGTGTGGCCGGCGAACTACCACCACATGCAACTGGACATGGCGCGGCCCGGTCATGGCCTGGGCCTGGCCTATCACGTCCCCCGATTGCTGGCCCAGCCGCTGATCATCGGGTGGGCGTTGTGGGCCAGCGGCGTGATCGCGCATTTGCGCGCCACGCGCAAATCCTCCCCGCTTCGCTGAAAGCACAAGACGCGCGATAGCTGTCGGCCTAGGGAGCGCCGATGCGCGCCTCCTTGCGAACCGTCTTACGGTCACCTTCTGGTCCCGCCTGGATCGGCGCGATCATTACACTCGCACTGCCATGCCCGGCCGCCGCGCAACCGGCCCGGCCCACAGGTGAGCCTTATCCCATAACCGTCATCGGGCGCGGCCTGTCCGATACGCCCGCCACGCCCGCTTACGATACGACCGTGCTGGAGCGCGATGCCATCGCCGCCAGTGCTTCGGGCCGAATCGAGGATGTGCTGGCCTCCGTCGCCGGGTTCTCTCAGTTCCGCCGGTCTGACAGTCGCTCCGCCAACCCGTCCAATCAAGGCGCGACGCTGCGCGCGCTGGGTGGCAATGCCTCAAGCCGCGCGCTGGTCCTGCTGGACGGCGTGCCGGTGGCCAACCCGTTCTTCGGCTACATTCCGTTCAGCGCACTCGCGCCGCAGCGGCTGGGGCGGGTCCGGGTCACGCGCGGCGGGGGTGCAGGCGCATTCGGGGCGGGCGCGGTATCGGGCACGATCGAGCTGGAAAGCGGCTCTCCCGACACGCTGGGCCCACTGACGGCTGAAGCACTGGTTGACCAGCGTGGCGAGACGCAGGCCGCCCTCACCGTCGCGCCGCAACTGGGGCAAGGCTTTGCCGTCGCCAGCGTGCAATGGGATCGCGGCAAGGGCTTCTGGACCACGCCATCGGGCCAGCGCACTCCCGCCAGCGTCCGCGCCGGATTCGAAAGCTGGTCAGCCGCATTGCGCGCCGTCGCACCTCTGGACGCGACCACGGAAATGCAGGCATTCCTCCTGGCCTATGACGATCAGCGCACCCTGCGCTTTGCCGGCGCCGATTCGCGCTCCAGCGGCCAGCAAGCCAGTCTGCGCCTGGTAGGCCGGGGTGCCTGGGCGTTCGATGTGCTGGGCTATGTCCAGACGCAGGATTTTGCCAACATCGTCATCAGCAGCACCAGCTTTCGCAAGACGCTGGACCAGGTGAAGACGCCATCCACCGGCTACGGCGGCAAGATCGAACTGCGCCCGCCCCTGGCCCGCAACCACATGACCCGGCTCGGCGCCGACCTGCGGGTGGCGGAAGGCGCGCTTTACGAGGAACCGTTCAGTGCGCAAACGGGCCTTCGCACCGCCCTGCGCCGTGCAGGTGGCCGAAACACAGATATAGGCCTCTACGCCGAAGACGATTGGACAATCGGCCGCCTGACCTTGACCGCAGGCGCACGCGCCGATCGCTGGCGGATCGACAACGGCTTCTTCCGCGAGATCGCCGCATCCGGCCGCATGACGACGGACAACCGCTATGCCGATCGCGCCGGTTGGACCAGCAATTTTCGCGGAGGTGCGGTGTGGCGCGTGGCCGATGCGATCAGCGTCCGGGCTGCCGCTTATACCGGTTTTCGCCAGCCGACGCTGAACGAACTGTACCGTCCCTTCGTGGTCTTCCCGATCACCACGCAGGCGAACGCCGCGCTGAAGAACGAAAAGCTGGAAGGTTATGAGGCAGGTTTGGAGCTGCGGCCTTCAGCTGGCCTGGCCCTGACGGTGACGGCGTTTGACAACCGGCTAAAGGACGCCATCGCTAACGTCACCCTCTCTCCTACCACGCGCCAGCGCCGCAATGTCGATGCGATTCGCGCGCGCGGCCTGGAGCTTGGTGCGCGAGGTGCGTGGGGTGCGTTCTCGCTGGAGGCCAGCTTGTCCTGGACGGACGCCAAGGTAGATGCGAGCGGACCGTCCGCCGCGCTTGACGGCCTGCGCCCCGCGCAAGTGCCGCGCCTTGCCGCCAGCGGCACGCTCGGCTGGCAACCTGCCGCTGGCTGGCGGTTGAGCAGCACCGTTCGCCACGTTGGCCGACAGTACGAGGATGATCTGCAGACCGACGTGCTTCCCGCCGTCACCACCGTGGACGGGGTGGTGCAGGTGCCACTACGGCCCGGGGTCAGTCTGTTGCTGCGCGCCGAAAACCTGCTGGACGCGCGCATCGTCACCCGCAACCAGGCCGGGTCGATCGACCTGGGCGCGCCGCGCACCATCTGGGGCGGGCTGAAGGTCGGCTTGCGTTAGCGGCGCACCTTTCGGTAAAGCCTCGGCCGATGCCTCGCCTGACCGTCAACGATCGTGCGATCGAGATCGACCTTGATCCGGTCACGCCCCTTCTGTGGGGCCTGCGCGATGCTGCCAATCTGACGGGCACGAAATACGGCTGCGGTGTGGGCGATTGCGGGGCGTGCATGGTGCTGATCGACGGAGAGGCGCGGCGATCCTGCCTGGTCAGCCTGGCCGAGTGCGAAGGCCGCGCCGTCACCACCATCGAAGGCCTGTCACGCGATCGTTCGCATCCCGTGCAGCGGGCGATGGTGGCGGAGCAGGCGATCCAGTGCGGCTTTTGCACGCCGGGCATCGTCATCGCCGCCGCCGGACTGCTGGCGCGAAACGCCAATCCGTCCGATGCGCAGATCAAGGCGGCGATACCCAACTTGTGCCGCTGCGGCGTCTACCCCCGATTGCTGCGCGTCGTGCAGCAGGCCGGCCGCGCCATGCGGGGCAACGCCGCTGCCGGCGCCGCTCCAGTCACCATCATACCATCCGAAGGAACCCCTCGATGAAGGCCACGATCTGGCACAATCCCAGCTGCGGCACCTCGCGCAAGACCCTGGCGATCCTGCGGGAAACGCCCGATGTCGAAGTGACGGTGGTGGAATATCTCAAGACGCCGCCCAGCGTGGACAAGCTGGCGCAGCTCTACCGCGATGCCGGGCTCACCCCGCAAGCCGGGCTGCGCACCCGCGGGACCGACGCGGTGGAGCGCGGCTTGCCCGAAGCCGACGACCAGACGGTGCTTGCCGCCATGGCGCAAGAACCCATCCTGATCGAACGCCCTCTGGTGGAAACCGAAAAAGGCGTGCGGCTTTGTCGCCCGCAGGACAAGGTCCACGAGATACTCTGAGCGCTCCGCCAAGGCGCGCTCCCTTGCCAAGACGGGATGAATCTGCCACCGCGCCGGTTCGATATAAAAAGCCATGACAGCCTGAGAGCCGCCTCCAGCATGACCAGTTCAGAGCTCGCCCGCGAGGCGCTGCCACAGAAAATCGTGCGCAAGATCAAGCATTCGCTCGGTCCTTGGGGCGTTTTCCTTGAAGGTTTCATCCGCCATCCGGTGATGGTCGGATCGATCATCCCCTCCTCGCGCTTCACCATCGCCAAGATGCTGAGCCGAGTGAAGTGGGACGAGTGCAAGCTGTTCGTGGAATATGGCCCCGGCGTCGGCACGTTCTGCCGCCCGGTACTCGATCGCCTGCCGCGCGATGGCGCGCTGATCGTGATCGATACGAACCCGCTGTTCATCGATTACCTGCGCCGCACCATCACCGACAGCCGCTTCACCGCCGTGCTGGGCTCGGCAGCGGATGTGGAAGAGATCATTCGAGCGCAAGGCCATGATCATGCGGACTACGTGCTGTCCGGCCTGCCCTTCTCCACCCTGCCCGAAGGTGTCGGCCCGGCCATCGCCGCCGCCACCCACCGCGTGATTCGCCCGGGCGGCGCGTTTCTGGTCTACCAGTTCACCTCCCGCGCGCGCGATTTCATGGCCCGCCATTTCACGCGGATCGACAACGACTTCGAGCTGCTGAACGTGATGCCCTGCTTCCTGTTCTGGGGCTGGAAGGACGAAGGAGCCGCCTGACCATCGCCCCCCGCCTAGCGCGGAAAGGCCAGGCTGGTTTCATCCGCAGGCTGCATTTGCAGGGAGCCCCGTTCAGGCTCCGTCATTCGAATGGCTTTTGCACGCCGGTTTCATCACCACCGAGTTGGCGATGGACCGCGGCGATGATCGCCACGAAATACATCTGCGCCACACCCGTGATGACGGAGGAGACCAGCGCGTTGCCGATCTCGGCCGTCGTAGCGCTGCCCAGCATTTGCAGCGGCAAGCCGATGAACAGGTTGACGATCATCAGCACCACGCCCGCCGCCAGGAAAAACAGGGCGTAGAAGGCCAACAGGCGCCAAGCGTTGCCACTGGTCAGCCGCCAGGACCGGCGCAGGGCCCGCAGCGGATTGCGCTCTCCCTCGATCGCGACGACGGCCCCCGACAACGAAACCCTTAACAGCACGACGGCGAACAGCAGCAGGACGAGCAGCACCCCCGCGGCGGCGATCGTGACGACGCCGCTCAGGGCGAGGACCGTAATGATCGCGACGCCGACCACGCCCAGCCCCAAACCGAGCAGAATCAG
The DNA here is from genome assembly GCF_964277725.1 of uncultured Novosphingobium sp. Lineage (NCBI taxonomy): Bacteria > Pseudomonadati > Pseudomonadota > Alphaproteobacteria > Sphingomonadales > Sphingomonadaceae > Novosphingobium > uncultured Novosphingobium sp. The sequence continues at coordinate 19,643 of NZ_CAXYKL010000125.1, forward strand.
CCCGCCAAGATAGGCCGGCAAGCCTGCCACACCCAGCCGCAGCGCTTCTCCCACGGTCGGCCGCGCGGCGTGGCGCAACAGGATGAGCAACGCCAGCGTGCCCAGCGCCTGGCAGATCGCCAGCGGTATCATCGCCGGCAGCGCAGTGGCGTAATAGCTTTGCACCAGAGCTACGATCTGCTGCTCGCTCATCCCCACGGTGGGCTCGGGCTGGGGGAAGAACAGCGCCAGCACCAGTTGCGGCAGCAGGAAGAACACGCCTGCCAGCGCCAGGGCCGCATCGCGATTGCGCGATATGTCACGGTTGGCGTCCTTCCAGGCGCGGTTGCTGTCGAGCTTCATCGTCATCTCCGGGTGGTCGGACGTCCGCTCTAGGCCCGGGCGCGGACGGAAGAAAGACCCCCTTGATAAGCGCAGCGATTGCGGCCACGCAAAGGCGGTATGACGGCCGTTCCCCCCACCACTGCCAGCGACCTTGAACTGCGCATCGCCGCGCGCCCGGTGCCTTACCGGGAAGCGCTGGCGGAGATGACGGCGCGCAATGCCGCGATCGCAGATGGTGAGGCGCAGGATCTGATCTGGCTGCTGGAGCACCCGCCGGTGTATACCGCCGGCACCAGCGCGGCGGCGGCCGAATTGCTCGATCCGCGCTTCGAAGTGGTCGAAGCCGGGCGCGGCGGGCGCTATACCTATCACGGCCCCGGCCAGCGCATCGGCTATGTCGTGATGGATTTGCGCAAGCGCGCGCGCGACGTGCGTGGTTTTGTGCACGGGCTGGAAGGCTGGGTGATCCGCACTCTGGAAGAGTTCGGGCTCGAGAGCTTCCGTAGCGAAGGGCGCATCGGCATCTGGACTCAGGACATCGACGGGCGTGAGGCGAAGATCGGCGCCATCGGCGTGCGCATCCGCCGCTGGGTGACGATGCACGGCTTTTCTGTGAACCTCAGCCCCGATCTTTCGCATTTCAGCGGCATCGTGCCCTGCGGTATCGAGGAGTTCGGCGTGACCAGTCTGGAACGGCTGGGCCGCAAGGTGTCGGCAGAGGCGTGGGACCAGGCCTTGCTGGCGCAGATGCCCGCTTTCCTGGAAGCGTTGGACAAGGCCTGCCCGCCCACAAGCAAAGGAACCGCATGATGAAGGCGAGATCGGGATTCGTCCTGGTGGCGGCAGCGACGCTGGCCGCTTGCGGTAGCAAGGACGAGACAAAGCAGGCTGGCGCATCGTTCGGGCAAGTCCTGCCGGGCTCGGCCAGCGACGCGATGCTGCCCTACGATACCGCCACCTCCGCGCCGCCGCTGGCGCCGCCGACGTATGAGGCCGAAACCGGTTCGGCGCGCAAGGCCGGCTCTGGAACGCCTGCCACACCCACCGAAGATATCGCGCCTGAGGCTGTGCCGACCTAGGGAGCGCGCCTTCCAACGCCGGTCCGGGAGACCACCCGATCTGTCGAAAGGGATCTGTCCAAGGATGGCGGAAGCGCTTGGAGCGGCCCCGTTACAGCGCCTTTTCGTAGATCCGGTATTCGCGGTTGATCTTGCTGTCGATGGAGTCGGCGATCGCCACCATTCCCTGGTTGTCCTCCAGGATCCAGCCGATCTCCGCACGCGTGCCGCGATACTTGGTGACGGCAGCACGGCGGATATATTCGATCATCATGAAGGCCAGCTGGCTGGCCAGGCGCGAGCTTTGCAGCCGCTTGCGCACGCCCATCAGCGGCACGCGCATATCGGCGGGGCGCGGCTTCCTCAGCCATAGCGCCAGCTTGATCCAGCCCAGCAGCGAGGGTTTGCCGTTGCGGCCGTTAATCCGCATCTGCGCCTGGTTGAGGTCCGGCCAGGTCATCATGAACGCCACCGGCTCCCCTTCATACTCGGCGATCCGGATCAGGTCGGGGTGGACCAGCGGCTTCAGTTTCTTGCCGGTGTAGGCGATTTCCTTTTCGGTGAAGGGCACGAAGCCCCAATTGTCCGACCAGGCATCGTTCAGGATGTCGCAGATGATCGCGGCCTCCTTGTCGAAGTCCTTCAACACCACTTCGCGGATGCGGATCTTGGCGTTCTTCTCTCCCGAAGAGATGATGCGCTGGATCAGCGGCGGATAGATCTTGCGGATATCAAGATCATACGTGACCAGCTTTTTCGCCAGCGTGTAGCCTGCGCCTTCCACCCAGGGCTGATAGTCAGCCGAGTGGTGCGCCATCATCACCATCGGCGGGTGCTCGAAGCCCTTCACCTGAAGGCCCGGCTCTTCCCATACCGACAAATTCATCGGCGCCAGCACGCGATGCATGCCCTGCTGCCGCAACCAGCCTTCCGCCGTGGCGATCAGGCTGCGCGCCACCGCCTCGTCATCCGCCTCGATAGCGCCCCAGTTGCCGGTACCCGGACCCATGCCCTTTTCGACCGGCTGGCCCAAAGCCAGTTCATCGATGTGCGCCGAGATGCGGCCGACCACCTTCCCGGCTCGCTTGGCCAGGAACAGCTGGACGCGGGCATGATCGAAGAACGGGTTCTTCCCCGGCGTGAATTTCTCGATCTCTTCCATGCGCAGATTGGCGACCCAGTTGGGATCGCCCGCATTTCGCCGATAAGCGTAATCGACAAAGGCGGCGCGTCCGGCCTTGTCCGACACCGGCTCGATGATTAGGTCGCCCGGGATCGATTGCGCGGTTTGCTGAGCTTCGGCCACGATGCTGCCTTTGTTCCAGGTTAGTTAAGCGGTCGTGCGCGAAGTGCGGCGGTGCCGGGTGGGTTGTCAAGCAAGTGCTGCAGTCCACAGAAACAAAGCAGCAATGCCGCGCAGTTCGCCCAGGCCATCAAGGCATACGGATCTAGAAGACATGAGTGTGTACCAGACCATAGGACCGGCCGAATCGCAGTTGGCAGAGCGCATGGCCTCTCCGGCGGCACCTGCGCGCGTCGCCATCCCGGACGACAAGGACATGCTGCGCGCGGCGGTAGAGCTGACGCGTGACATCTCCACGGCCCGCCCCGCGATCTACTGGACCGACATGCTGGTGTCCGCCGCGGTCGGCTATACCGCTCTGGCGGCGACGATCCTGGCCGATCGCCCGGCGATTGCGGTGCCCTGCGGCCTTGTCGCGGCGCTGGCGCTCTATCGGGCGATGCTGTTCATCCATGAGCTGACCCACATCCACCGCGACGCGCTGCCCGGCTTTCGCACCGCGTGGAACGTGCTGGTCGGCATTCCGCTGCTCACGCCGTCGTTGATGTATGAGGGCGTGCATCAATTGCATCACGCGCGCACCCGATACGGCACCGCGGACGATCCGGAATACCTGCCGCTCGCGCTGATGAAGCCGTGGTCGCTGCCGCTGTTCCTAGTCACCGCGATCCTGCTGCCGCCCGCGCTGTTGGTGCGCTCCGCCGTGCTGGTGCCGCTGGGCGCGGTGATTCCGCCATTGCGCAAGCTGGTGTGGGAACGGCTGTCCTCGCTATCGATCAATCCCGGTTTCCGCCGCCGCCCGCCGGAGGGTGCGGCCAAGCGCATGGTGTTCTGGCAGGAACTGGGCGCCAGCGTCTGGGCGATCACGCTTGTGGCGGCGAGCTTTACCTATGGCTGGCGTCCGCTTCTGATCGCGATGGGTGTGGTTTCGGTGGCCGCGGTGCTGAACCAGCTGCGCACTCTGGTGGCCCACCTGTGGGAGAACGAGGGCGAGGCGATGACCGTCACCGCGCAATACCTCGATTCGGTGAACGTACCGCCGCCCGGGCCGGTCCCCGCTTTGTGGGCTCCGGTGGGCCTGCGCTATCACGCCTTGCACCACCTGCTGCCCAGCATGCCGTACCATTCGCTGGCCGAAGCCCACCGCCGCCTCAGCGCGCACTTGGGCACTGACGGCACTTACGTAAAGGCGAACCATCCGGGGCTGTTCGCGCTCGTCGGCAAGATCGCGCGCAGCACGATGCGGGTGGGGTGACTGCGGGACGGGGAGCGGTAGTGACCGCTATTCCTCGGTCCTGATCAGCACTGTCTCACCGATCAGCAGAAACAGCAGGAACGGAGCCCAGGCCGCCACGAACGGCGGATAGCCGCCGAAATTGCCCATGGCCAAGGCGGCATTGTCGAACACGAAGTAGGCAAAGCCTAACGCCATGCCGATCACCGCGCGGATCAACAGCTGGCCTGAGCGCGCCAGTCCGAACGCGGCGATCGCCCCCAGCAGCGGCATCAGCGCGGCGGAGAGCGGGCCGGAAAGTTTGTGCCACCAGGCCGCCTGAAGGTCCGTGGTGCGCCGGCCCGCCAGCGCCATCGCATCGATCGACTTGGTCAGCGTGAACAGACCCTCGCCATCGGCATCGACACCGCTGATCGCGATCCGTGCGGGTGTGATGCCCTTGGCGACAACGGCCGAACCCATGCGCTGCTGGGTGATCGTCTGCGCGTTGAATTCCACCGGGTTCTCCAGCCGCCATCCCGGATTCGCGTAAGTGGCGCGCGGTGCCCGCAGCTGTTCCACGATCATGCCGCTGCCATCGCGCCGGTAGTAGGTGACTTGCGTCATCACCATGGCGTTGCCCTCACCCGAGAGCGTTCCGGCCAACAAGATATCGCGCCCTTCCGCCAGGTATAGGTTGTTGCGCGCGGTGGAGGTCTTGGGGATCGGGCCATAGTCCACCGCTTCCCAGGCGTTGAGCGCAGCGGTAGCGCGCGTCACCACGCGTTCGTTGAACACGAAGCTGAGGCCGGAGATCGCCAGGGCGGCCGCCACCAGCGGGGCAAGCACCTGATGCGCCGAAAGCCCGGCGGCCTTCATCGAGATGACCTCGCTGTTCTGATTCAAGGTGGCGAGGGTGATGATCGTCGCCAGCAGGACCGAATAGGGCAGGAAGCGCGCCACCAGCTGCGGCAGCCGCATCGACACGTAATACAGCAGCTGCCCCTGCCCGTTGCCGGGGTAGGCCAGAATGTCGCCGCTCTCACCCAGCAGGTCCAGCATTTGCAGGACCAGCACCAGCATGAACAGCACGGCGAAGATCCGCGTCACGAACAGGCGTGCCAGGTAGATCGTCAGCGTGCGCGAGGGGAAGAATTCGAATTGCACGTCAGGCGCCCTCGCTCGGTTGCGCGCTGGTTTGCGGGCCAGGGTCCGGCAGCATGATCGGTCCCTTGCGATGGCGGCGCAGCAGCATCTTGAACCGCTTGGCCACGGTTTCGAAACCCTTCTCCAGCCAGCCGATCGCCTGTCCGCCGGGCACGTAAGCCACGCGGTAATACATCCACAGGATCAGGGCGGCGAGCACCAGAAACGGCCCCCACAGGCCCAGCAGCGGGCTGACTTTGCCCAGTGCGGCGACATCGGCGGCATACTGGTTCACCTTGTGATAGGCGACCACCATCACGATCGACACGAACAGGCCCAGCGAAGAGGTGGATCGCTTGGGCGGGATCGCCAGCGACACCGCCAGGAGTGGCAGCAACAGCATCATCATCACTTCCACCATGCGGAAGTTGAAGTCCGCCTGGCTGGACACGCGCTGCGCTTTGGGCAGGCTCTTGTTCCAGCCGATCGAGAGCAGCTGCGGCAACAGGTATTCGCGCTGTTCCCCATTGGCCCCGCGCGTGCGGAAGCGTTCGATGGCGGGCAGATCGATCGGCAGGTCATGCCGGGTAAAGCTGAGCACGCGGGGCAACTCGCCCGGGACGTCCTGGATGATCTGGCCTTCGGACAAGCGCAGAATGATCGTATCGGGCGCATTCCTCAGCGCTAGGAAGCTGCCCTCCTTGGCGGAGATGGAAAGCACCTGCCCCTTTTTGTCCGCCACGCGCGCGAAAATGCCGATCAGACGGCGGCCATCGTCCTGGCTCTGTTCGATCCGCAAGGCGACGCGATCCTTGAGCGTGGTGAATTCACCCACCTTGATCGCCGCGCCCAGCGCGCCGGATTTCAGCTCGTAATCCAGCTGTTCGTAATAATATCGCGCCAGCGGCTGCAGATAGCCCACGATCGTGAAGTTCAGCAGCGCCAACGTCAGCGCCAAGATATAGGGCACGCGCAGCAGGCGGGTGTAGCTGAGGCCCACCGCGCGCATCACGTCCAGCTCACTGGAAGTGGCCAGCTTGCGGAAGGCGAGCAGGATGCCCAGCATCAGTCCCAGCGGGATCGCAAGGCTTGCGTATTCCGGAAGCAGGTTGGCCAGCATCTTGAAGACGATGCCCACCGGGCCACCCGCCGCCGCCACGAAATCGAACAATCGCAGCATCTTGTCCAGCATCAGCAGCGAGGCCGCGAGCACGAACACGCCCAGCATGGGCATCAGCACAAGGCGCAGGATATAACGATCGATGGCGCTGAAGAATTTCACGAGAGGCTAAGATCACCGGATGGCTGGCCGACCGCCTTACCCGCTACCCGCGTTGCATGAAAGAGGCCGAATTGGGGCGGCTCTCACGGTTCGACACGCAAAAAGGCCCGGCGGTCTGGGGAACACCGCCGGGCCCGGACCCACCGCGAAGGTGGGCTAAGCGTTAGCTACGCCGCTCTTAGCGGAGCAGCGACAGCACGTTCTGCTGGCTCTGGTTCGCCTGCGAAAGCATCGCCGACGAAGCCTGCGA
>NZ_CAXYKL010000126.1:0-3564 GCF_964277725.1 uncultured Novosphingobium sp.
TGTTCTTCACGGTCGCGCTGGCCTGGTCGTTCGGCAACGGCGCCTACCAGCAGATCACCGAACCGCCGCCGGTCACTGCCGAGCATGAATTCCACCGGCACCCCAAGGAAGTGCACTTCGCCAGCGATGGCGCGTTCGGCAAGTTCGACCGCCAGCAGCTGCAGCGCGGTTTCCAGGTGTACAAGGAAGTCTGCTCGGCCTGTCACTCGCTCAGCCACGTCGCCTTCCGTGATCTGGCGCAGCTTGGCTACTCGGACCCCGAAGTGAAGGCGATCGCCAAGGGCTTCCAGGTTCCCGGCACCGATCCCAACACGGGTGAGGATGCCATGCGCCCCGGCATGCCGACGGACTATTTCCCCAAGCCGTTCGCCAACGACATCGCCGCCCGCGCCGCCAACAACAATGCGGTCCCGCCGGATCTTTCGCTGATGACCAAGGCGCGTCATGATGGCCCTGCCTATGTCTACTCGCTCTTGACCGGTTATCAGGCACAGCCGGCGGCGCTGCTGAAGGAATTCCCGGAAGCGAAGACCCCCAACGGCCTGCACTACAACCCGTACTTCGCCAACCTGAACCTGGCGATGACGCCGCCGCTGACCTCGGAAGGTCAGGTTTCCTACGGTGATGGTACAAAGGCCACGGTAGATCAGATGGCGAAGGACGTATCCGCGTTCCTCGTCTGGACCGCCGAGCCGAAGCTTGAGAAGCGCAAGCAGACGGGTTGGCCGGTGTTGGGCTTCCTGCTCTTTGCCACGATCCTTGGCTACATGTCGTACAAGAACATCTGGTACGACAAGAAGAAGCACAAAGCCTAAGGCCAGTACTTGCTGACACGAGCGCCCCGCCATCGATCGATGGCGGGGCGTTTGCATTTGTAAACCTCAGAATGGCACCGCACAGGAGCGGCAGGCTCGGCTGGGCAAAGGCTCCAATCCAGATGGATACCCGCAAAGGGCTTTCGTGGTTTTGATAGGTGCTATACCCATGCGCCTCTACAGGCGCCCCACCATGGACCCGACTGCAATATGGGGTCGGTCCGAGAGCCATAAGAGCCGCTGGTTGCACCAACCCACATCGCGTCATGCCTGCAGCAACTGTGACGGGTTACAGTTCGCCCTTTCCCCATTGGATAGTGTCGGGGTCCGCCCCGGTTACAAGGCGGCGCAGCGCGGCTCGCGCCAGCCTTTCGGTCTCCACCTTGCGGCGCGCGGCCGCCAGCTTGCGGGTAGGCGCTGGCCGCAGAATTTCGGCATCGTAGCCATCCGCGACAATCACGCCGCAGCAATCCGGCATGAATGCTTCGGATGAAAGACAATTGCGATCCAGATGAGGGGCCAGGCCCCAATAGAACCTGTCGCAGTAATCCAGATAATCCGGCCACTTGGCATCGCCGAGCAAGTCCGCTCGGCTGACTTTGATTTCAACGATGACAATGTCGCCCTTGGCATCAACGCCCATCAGATCAGCGCGCCGACCGCAGCGCAGCGGCATCTCCGGAAGGCACCAGATATCGTTTCGCGCGAACAGCCGCCTGATCCCACGCAGCACATCCGCCGCCTGAGACGGAGCAACCGCAGCAAAAGAATCATGATCGGAAATCAAAGCCATCACCCCACCATAAGAACATAGAGGGAACTAGCAACCCCTTCACGAAGTCGCAAATCAGGCTGGTATGGCGATGCCCGCTCTGCTAACCGGCTTCCACTGCACCCGTAGCTCAGCTGGATAGAGCGCTGCCCTCCGAAGGCAGAGGTCACAGGTTCGAATCCTGTCGGGTGCACCACTATGGACAACCGTGTGGTTCCAGCGCTCCCAATTGAGTACAGCCCGGCGATGCGGCACTGCTGCCACAATCAAAAAGTTCCTCATCACAAAGAAAAAGTAATAAGGGCGAAAGTTCAGCCACTGTGGCCTCATGGATTCATGACAAATCCGGCGGTTTGGTAGTCGTCACGCGATTTTCAAGTGATACATTCTTATCACAAGTTTCTAGTTCAATATGCGTTTGCACAATTTGAATCTTATCATTGTGAGCAAGTGCGGTAGATGAGCACCGCCTCTGGCATATTTGAATACAGGAACTATGATATGAAGAAGATTATCGCCGCTTCTGCGCTTGCGCTAACCGCTATCGCCGCAGCGCCCGCCATGGCTCAGGACGCCAGCATCCCCTTTGACGGCCCCTATGTCGCCGTGCTGGGTGGTTACGACAAGATCCGTGTCGACACCCCGGTCGGCGCAGGGAGCGACGATGGCTTCCTTTACGGTGGCGTTGTGGGCTTCGACAAGAACATCAACGGTCTTGTCCTGGGCCTCGAAGGCGAAGCGACCGGCTCCACGACCAAGGAGGGCGTGAATGACCTTTTTGTTGCTGGTGACCGCGCGACCGTAAAGCCAGGCCGTGACCTGTACGCCGGCGTTCGTCTCGGTGGTGAAATCACCCCCGGGGTTCTGCTTTACGCCAAGGGCGGTTACACCAACGCGCGCGTCAAGGTGAGCTACGATGACGGCGTTGACGTGCTTCGTGACAGCACGAACCTGGATGGCTACCGTCTGGGCGCTGGCATCGAGACCAACATCTCGGGCTTCCTGGCGCGCGTCGAGTATCGCTTCTCGGACTATGGCAACCCGAAAGGTTTCGGCCTGAAGCCTGACCGTCACCAGGTTGCGGCGATGGTCGGTTACCGCTTCTGATCTGACGATCCTGCGTCACCGCGCGTGCGGTGACGCAAACCGAACCGCCGCCGCGTACTACGCTGGCGGCGGTTTTGTTTCATGGAACCGCGAAATGCAGCGGTCAGGCGGGATGAACGGCCAGGAGCCGGCGCGCTTCCCTACAGTCTTGATCCATTTGAGCCATCAATGCGTCCAGATTGTCGAATTTGGCTTCGGGACGGAGGAAGTGGTGGAACGCCACCTCGATTTCCTGTCCGTAAAGATCACCGGAAAAGTCGAAAAAGTGGGGTTCGAGTAGCTCCTTGGGAGGCTGGAACGTCGGCCGCACGCCGATATTTGCCGCGCCTTGCAGCGTGCGACCATCCGGCAGCCGACCCGTGACCGCATAGATGCCATAGCGCGGCCGAAGATAGGTGCCCAAGTCCAGGTTCGCGGTGGGGTACCCGATCGTGCGGCCTACCTTGTCCCCATGCTGTACCGTCCCGCGAATCGCGAAGGGCCGGGTCATCAGGCGCGTGGCCGTTTCGCAATCCCCGGCCGCCAGCGCCGCGCGGATCCTGCTGGAGGATATGGGCCCTTCCGCGTCCGACACACCAGGCGCGGCACGGGTCTGGATGCCCAGCGCCTTACCAAGGTGATGCAACGATGCGGCTGTGCCTGTTCGGTCCTTGCCGAACACGAAGTTTTCTCCGGTACAGATCCCGGCAACGCCGAGCTGATCGTGGATCATCTCTTGCATCCAACGGTCCGCCGTCATGCTCGCGATGCTGGCATCGAAAGAGAACACCAGCATCGCATCGGCACCGGCAGCGGCGAACAGCTCCTCGCGCTGGTCCAGCGTGGTCAGCCGGAAGGGTTCGGCGTCCGGGCGGAAGAAGCGCTTGGGAT
>NZ_CAXYKL010000127.1:0-11759 GCF_964277725.1 uncultured Novosphingobium sp.
CATTGGCTGCTCGCCAGCGTGCGCAGCCAGAAGCAGGACCCAGGCTCCGCTGAAGCCATCGTCGCCCAGATCGATTTCCTGGGCGAGGGCGAGATTTGCCCCGATACCGGGGTGATGCGCGCATTCCGCCGGGGCGTGACGGTCTATCCCATCCCCGGATCGCTTGTGTACCCCGTCACCACCGACGACCTTCGCCAGATCTACGCCAGTTCCGGCCACGCCGCCGTGATCGAGGCTGGGAACGTCTATCCCACGTCGGACATCCGCGCCGGGCTCTATGTCGATGCGCTGCTGGGCAAGCACTTCGCGCTGCTGGGATCGACCGGCACCGGCAAGTCCACCTCCGCCGCGCTGATCCTGCACCGTATCTGCGACGCGGCGCCGCAGGGCCATATCGTGATGATCGACCCCCATGGCGAATATGGCGCGGCGTTCCGCACCAACGGCGTGGTGCTGGACGTGGGCAATCTGCAGATGCCCTACTGGCTGATGAACTTCGAGGAACACTGCGAAGTGTTTATCACCGCGCGCGGGCATGAGCGGCTGGAGGATGCCGAAATCCTCAGCAAGTGCCTGCTGGAAGCGCGGATGCGCAACCGCCTGGCGCAAGAGCTGGGCCGGATCACCGTGGACGCGCCGATCCCCTACTTGCTGTCAGACCTCAGCAACATCCTCAACAACGAGATGGGCAAGCTGGACAAGGGCCGCACCACCGCCGGCTACTTACGGATCAAGAACAAGATCGACGAGATCAAGGCTGACCCACGCTATCAATTCATGTTCGCAGGCATGCTGGTGGGCGACGTGATGGCAGATTTCATCGGCAAGCTGTTCCGCCTGCCCTCCGACGGGCGGCCGATCTCGATCATCGATGTCTCGGGCGTGCCGTCCGAAATCACCTCCACCGTCGTCGCGGTGTTGAGCCGCCTGGTGTTCGATTTCGCGGTTTGGGCGCGGGAAGAACGCACCCAGCCGATCCTCCTGGTTTGCGAGGAGGCCCACCGCTACGTGCCCAGCGAGCGCAATGCCGATGGTTCCTCGGTAGGGCGCATCCTGTCGCGCATCGCCAAGGAGGGGCGCAAGTACGGCGTCTCGCTTGGCCTGATCACCCAGCGTCCGTCCGACCTGGCAGAGGGTGTGCTTTCGCAGTGCGGTACGATTATCGCCATGCGGCTCAACAACGAGCGTGACCAGGCTTTCGTGCGCGCAGCCATGCCGGAGGGCGCGCGCGGGTTCCTCGATGCCATCCCCGCCTTGCGCAACCGCGAATGCATCATCTGCGGGGAGGGCGTTTCCATCCCGATCCGCGTCGCCTTCGACAATCTGGAGGAGGATCGCAGGCCCGCGTCGGGGGACCCGTCCTTTAGCACCTTGTGGCGTCAGGTCGGGGGCGAAGAGCAGATGGTCGTGCGCACCGTTCAGCGCTGGCGCGCGGGCGGTCGCTGAAGACTCAGGAAGCGGGTGGCCCCTTTTCCGGCAGTACGTCGATTCGCCGCCAATTGCCCTTGAGGTAGTACAACGCGCTCAATCCCGCGGCCGCGAACGAGCCGACCGGGTAAGCCCACAAGACCGCGTCGCTGCCGATCATCGGATAGGCCAAATAGTAAAAGCCCATGCGTGCCGGGTAGAGCGAAATACCCAGGATCACCAGCGGTGCCAGCACCACGCCGTAAGCGCGCATGGTGCCGAACAGGATCATCGTCACGCACATGATGACGTAGGCGGCGGTGCACAAAAGCTGCATGTGCTGCGCCACGGGCAGCGCCGGACTGGCCGAGCCCAGGAACAGTGCCAGCAGCGGCCGATCCGCCAGCACGATCATCGCGGCCATGACGGTGGACATCGTCAGCGTGGCGATCAGTCCCACGCGCGTCACCTTGCCAACGCGCGCATGCTTGCCCGCGCCGATCGCCTGCGCGACCATCGCACTGACTGCCGAACTGACGGCTAAGGCCGGCATCTGCAGATAATTCCAAAGTTGCAAAGAGGCGCCATAGGCGGCGGAAAAATCCAGCCCTTCGCGGTTGACGAAGCCGATCATCACCAGCCCGGCTGAGGACGAGAGCAACATCGAGGCCCCCATCGGGATACCCTTCACCACGATATAGCGCAGCGCCGCGCCTCGGGGGATCAGGTACGCCAGTTCCGAGCCGCGCAGCCGCAGCGGCAGATCCCGGCCGTAGATGCGCCACAGCATGAAACACAGGCCGGCCAGGTTCGCGAGGGCGGTCGCCATGGCCGATCCGGCGATCCCCAGCGTTGGCAGTGGGCCGGGACCGATGATCAGCACCGGGTTCGCCACGATGTCGATCGCGGCGGTCAGGATCATGGCGTAGAGCGGCGTCTTGGAATCCCCCGCGCCGCGCAGGCCCATCGATACCATCATCAGCACCACGCCGAACGGCAGGGTGATGAAGACGACCTGGAGATACTCGTACGCCAGTTCGCCACTGGCGGCGGGTGTGTTCAGCCCCGTCAGGATATTGCGGGTGAAGAACCAGCCCAGCAGCCCGATGACGATCGAAACCACCACGCAAAAGCCCACGCCGGTGCCAAAGTTCTGCCGTGCCGCGGCAATGTCACGAGCGCCGAAGAACTGGCCCACGCGGACGGTGGTGGCCGTGCCAAAGCCGATGATCAGGGCGATCATCATGAACATCACGAGATTGGCGTTGGCCGTTGCCGCCAGCGCCGTCTCGCCCAGCAGCCGCCCCACCCAGATCGCATTGATCGAGCCGTTCAGCGTCTGCAGCACCGAACTGATCAGCATCGGCATCGAGAATGCCAGCAGCGTCTTCAGGATCGGCCCCTGCGTCAGGTCGCCCTTGGGGTTGCCCGATCGGTCCACCGGCGCGCTGGGTGGCGGACTTTGCGGCGCGAGTTGCACCTCTGCCACGTTCTCGCCGATGGGTATGGGGCTCGCCTCGTTCATGTGCCCCTCGTGTCGCCGTAAAGATGGATGTGCAAGCGGTCGGTGAAGCGCAGGCCGTGATCCAGGCAAAGCTGCGCCAGCCAGAGATTGCGCGCCGCCAGTTCGGCCGGGGTGCGCCCTTCCGCCATCAGGAACACGCGATCGGCAGGAATCGCATAATCGCGCTGGAGGCCCAAAACCTGGGCCATATCTGTAGCTTGCGCGATCACGAACTTGAACACGGCGCGCGGGTCGGTGGCCCAGGCCTGCAGGCGCTCTGGCACCAGGGCAAGGTCTGCCGGATTGCCGCTATGCGCCAGCTTGGGGCTGACGTTGTACTGATGCACCAGTCCGTCCAGCGCCGGGTGCGGGGCGACCGTGCCGTTGGTCTCGATCTCGACGTGCATCCCGGGCAGCAGCGCCAGCAGCCGGGCCAGCGCCGGGCCTTGCAGCAGGGGCTCCCCTCCGGTGACCACCAGGCGATCGGGGGAGAGCGCGGTGATACGCGCGGCGACATCCTCCTCGCTCAGCGCCACCTGGTTCTGCGAGCGATTGAAGGCCAGCGCATCGCGGTGGGGGCGGTTATCTCCCTCGAACCGCCAGGTGTAGGCGGTGTCGCACCACTGGCATGCCAGATTGCAGCGAGAGAGCCGCAAGAAAGTGCTGGGTCGCCCAAGCGAGAGGCCTTCGCCTTGCAGGGAGGCAAAGATTTCCGGTTCGCCGGGCGTCGTGGTGGCCAGGGTCAGCATGCGCGGTTGCCGCAGTTGCCGGTGTCCAGGCGTGTAAGTCGCCGGGGCTCTTGAAGGCCGAATTTCGGGCTTTGGGGGGAAGGGAGGCGGAACGCGGACATCGCGGCGGCCCATGCCAGATCGTGCCGGAGTAGGAAAATGGATTCGGTCGGGGAGGAGGGGCAGGGCGGCGGGACGGAGCTGGGGGGGGGGCATGCCGCGCCGACGGCTCGGCCCCACACCCCAGCCTCGCCTTTACCCCAATCGCGCCAGCGCGGCCTGCAACCGCTCGGCTTCCGCCGAGTGAGCGGCGTGATCGGCCTTGGCCTTGTCCACCGCCTCGGGCTTCGCCTTTTCCACGAAGGCCGGGTTCTCCAGACGCTTGCCCAGCAAGTCCCGCTCCTTGATCGAAGTGGCCAGCGCCTTTTCCAGCCGCGCTTTTTCGGACGCGAGATCGATCACGCCCTCCAGCGGGATCGCCAGCATCGCATCGCCCGCGCTGATCTGCATCGCCGCGCCGGCAGGGGCCGGTTCGAAGCGGATCGCGTCGAGCCGGGCCAGACGGTCGATCACGGTGCCGCTGTGCGAGATGATCGAGCGCGTCTGCTCCGAAGGATCGGCCAGGTAAGCGTTTAGCCGCGCTCCCGGTGCGATGCCCAGCTCAGCCTTGGCGGCGCGCAAGTTGCCGACGAGCGCGATCAGCCATTCGACCTCGGCCTTCGCCCGCGCATCGATCGGCGCTTGCGGCTCCGGCCACTTCGCCACGATCAACTCGTAGGGCCGCGCGCCCATCTTGGACCACAGTTCCTCGGTTACGAAAGGCATGAACGGGTGCAGCATCACCAGGATCTGGTCCAGCACCCAGCCTGCCACGGCCTTCGTCTCGTCGTCGAACTGGCCTTTGATCAGCTCGATGTACCAGTCGCAGAACTGGCTCCAGGCGAACTGGTAGATGGTGTTGGCCGCCGCATCGAAGCGCAAGTCGGCCATCGCCTTGTCCAGCGCCGCGACCGTCTCGACCACTTCGCCGATGATCCAGCGATTGACCGCCGACGTCGCCGCCGGAGCCGCGACCGACTGGCTCGCGCCGATGCCGTTGGCCTGGCAGAACCGGGCCGCGTTCCACAGCTTGGTGGCGAAGTTGCGGTAACCCTCGACCCGCTTCTCATCCATCTTCACGTCGCGGCCCTGGCTTTCCATGGCCGCCATGAAGAAGCGCAAGGCATCCGCGCCGTACTGGTCGATCAGGCCCAGCGGATCGACCACGTTGCCCTTGGACTTGGACATCTTCTGCCCGTCCGCCGCGCGCACCAGCCCATGCAGGTAGAGCCGCTTCCACGGCACTCTTTCCGCCAAAGGCGACTCTGGCTTCATGAAATGAATGCCCTGCATCGCCATCCTGGCATCCCAGAAGAACAGGATGTCGAAACCGGAGATCAGCAAGTCGTTGGGATAGTGGCGGGAGAGGAGGGCGTTATCTTCCGGCCAGCCCAGCGTGGCGAAAGGCCAGAGTGCGCTGGAGAACCAGGTGTCTAGCACGTCCTCGTCACGCTTGAGGGCTTTGTTGCCGGCCTGGGATTGCGCTTCTTCTTCCGTCTCGGCGACGTAGATCGAACCGTCATCCGCATACCAAGCCGGAATCCGATGCCCCCACCACAGCTGGCGGCTGACGCACCAGGGCTGGATGTTCTCCATCCAGTTGAAGAAGGTCTTCTCCCAGGTCTTGGGCACGATCTCGATCGCGCCGGAGCGCACGGCGTCCAGCGGTGCCTTGGCGAGGGTTTCGGCGTCCACATACCATTGGTCTGTCAACCAGGGTTCGATCACCACGCCGCCGCGGTCGCCGTAGGGCGTCTGGATCACGCGGTCCTCGATCTTGTCGAGCAGGCCGTCCGCATCCATCAGCTCGACCACGCGCTTTCGGGCGTCGAAGCGATCCATGCCGATGAACTCGGCGGGGATCAGCCCGTCAGAAGTCTGGCAGACCTTCGCCTCGGCATCGAGCATGTTGAGCATGTCGGCAGCCTTGATGCCTGCGCGCTTGCCCACTTCGAAGTCGTTGAAATCGTGCCCCGGCGTGATCTTCACCGCGCCCGAGCCCAGTTCCGGATCGGCGTGTTCGTCAAACACGATCGGGATTTCGCGCCCGGTGATCGGCAGGGTCACGGTGGCGCCGCGCGCGACCAAGGCCTGGTAGCGCTCATCCGACGGGTTCACCGCGACCGCCATGTCCGCCAGCATCGTTTCGGGCCGGGTGGTGGCGACCGAGATGTGGCCCGAGCCGTCCGACAGCGGATAGCGGAAGTGCCAGAACTTGCCGTCGATCTCGCGCGTCTCGACCTCAAGGTCGGAGATCGCGGTCTTCAGGCGCGGGTCCCAGTTCACCAGCCGCTTGTCACGGTAGATCAGGCCCTGCTTGTGCAGGTCGACGAAGACCTTCACCACCGCCTTGGTGAAGTGCGGGTCCATGGTGAATTGCTCACGGCTCCAGTCCATGGAGCAACCCAGGCGGCGCAGCTGGCCGGTGATGGTGCCGCCGCTTTCGGCCTTCCACTCCCAGACCTTTTCGATGAATTGCTCGCGCGTGTAGTTGGTGCGCTTGTCCTGACGCTGCTCCATCTGCCGCTCGACCACCATCTGCGTGGCGATACCGGCGTGATCGGTACCGACGACCCACAGCGCATCCTTGCCGCGCAGCCGCTCGTAGCGGATCACCACGTCCTGCAACGTGTTGTCCAGCGCGTGGCCGACATGAAGGCTGCCGGTGACGTTGGGCGGCGGGTTGACGATGGTGAAGGGCGTGGCGTCCGGCCGCTCGGGACGGAACAGGCCGGCCGTCTCCCAATGGGCATACCACTTTGCCTCGATCGCGGCGGGATCGAAGGTCTTGTCGAGCATCTCTGCGCTGTCTTGCGTCATGGTCCGGGCCTTTGCCATCGTGCGCGGGCGGCGGCAAGGATGTGCTGGACAATCCTCGGCTGAAGGCATACCTGACAAAGAGAGTGAACGATCACTCACATATTTCGTCGCGCAGGTGGAACCTCTTGCCGCGCCAGTGATTATCCCTCATTACGAGGTACTATGCGGGAATGGGCTGACTTCAATCTTGCCGAGACGCAGGAGGGCGGCGTTCCCACGTTGGCGCTGAAGGGTGCCCTGCGCGTCCACTCGCTAGGCAATCTCGATACCAAGCTCGATACGATCTCCCACGATTTCAAGCAGATCGACATGGGCGGCGTCACCGATATCGACACCACCGGCGCCTGGCTGGTCAGCCGCTTCGCACGCAAGCACGACGCCCGGATCGTGGGTGAGAGTGAGCAGGCCCGACGTCTTTTCGCCGCCATCGGCGACTTGGACGACACGCCGCCCGCACCGCCGCCGCACGAAGGCCTGTTGCGCCGTACGCTGGCGGATGTGGGTGATATGATCATCCAGTGGGGCCAC
This sequence comes from uncultured Novosphingobium sp., assembly GCF_964277725.1. Lineage (NCBI taxonomy): Bacteria > Pseudomonadati > Pseudomonadota > Alphaproteobacteria > Sphingomonadales > Sphingomonadaceae > Novosphingobium > uncultured Novosphingobium sp. The sequence goes on from NZ_CAXYKL010000127.1 coordinate 7,087, forward strand.
GGGCTGGTCCGTATCCTGGATTTCCTGGGGGCGATGCTGAAGACATCGGCCACGGTCATGCGCCATCCCTCGCGGCTGCGCGGCAAGGCCACCATCCACCACATGCAGTACATCGGCGTGAACTCGCTGTGGATCGTCGGGTTGATGAGCTTCCTGATCGGCATCGTCATCGCCCAGCAGGGCGCGGTGCAGCTGCAGCAGTTCGGTGCGGAGATCTATACGATCAACCTCACCGGCCGGCTCACATTGCGCGAACTGGGCATCCTGATGACCGCGATCATGGTGGCGGGACGCTCCGGCTCTGCGTTCGCGGCGCAGATCGGGACGATGAAGCTGACCGAGGAGGTTGACGCCATGCGCACGATCGGCGTCTCGCCGATGGAGGCGCTGGTGATCCCGCGCGTGCTGGCCGCCGTGCTGATGATGCCTCTGCTGGGCTTTTATTCCTCGGTCGTGGCGATCATCGGCGGCGCGTTCATTTCGAACTTCGCGCTCGATATCCCGTTTCTCACCTTCCTGAAGCGCATCCAGGAAGTGGTGCCGATCACCGATGTTTGGATCGGCCTGATCAAGGCGCCGATCTTCGCCCTCATCGTAGCGCTGGCGGGGTGCTATCAGGGCATGCAGGTGAAATCGAACGCGGAAGAAGTGGGCCTTCGCACGACCCAGGCGGTGGTGACCGCGATTTTCACCGTGATCGTCCTGGATGCCTTCTTCGCGATCTTCTTTACCGAGATCGGCTGGAAATGAGCGACGACGTGCAAGAGGTGGCCCGGCCGCCGGTCGACAGTTCCGAAGCACCGATCGTGGTGCGCGGCCTGCGCAATGCGTTCGGCGAACACCTCATCCATGACGATCTCTCGTTGGAGGTCCGCAAGGGAGAAATCATCGGCGTCGTCGGCGGCTCTGGCACGGGCAAGTCGGTACTGATGCGCTCCATCATCGGGCTGCAGCAGCCGGAAGCTGGCGAGGTCCACGTGCTGGGCCACGACATGACCCGGCCCAGCGAGGCGGACGAGATCGACGTTCGCTCACGCTGGGGCGTGTTGTTCCAGGGCGGTGCCCTGTTCTCCACGCTGACGGTGGGTGAGAACGTGGAAGTGCCGCTGAAGCAATTCTATCCGGACATGACCGATACGCTGCGTCAGGAGATCGCCCGGTTCAAGGTGCGGCTCTCCGGCTTGGCGGACGAGGCGGCGTTCAAGTACCCGTCGGAGCTGTCGGGCGGCATGCGCAAGCGCGCCGGTCTGGCACGGGCGCTGGCGCTCGATCCGGAGCTGCTGTTCCTGGACGAGCCGACCGCGGGCCTCGACCCGATCGGCGCGGCTGCTTTCGACCAGTTGACGCGCGAACTGAAGGAAACGCTGGGCCTTACCGTCTTCCTCATCACCCACGACCTCGATACGCTCTATGCGATTTGTGACCGGGTGGCGGTGCTGGCGGACAAGAAGGTGATCGCGGTGGGGACCATCCCCGAGCTGCTGGCGCTGGATCATCCATGGATCCAGGAATACTTTAACGGCCCGCGTGGCCGCTCCGCCCAAGCTGCAGAGCAAAAGGGGGCAGCGGAACAAAGCGAAGCGGCCAAATCGAACGGCGGCCGCAAGCCGCTGGCGAACGCGTCGGCCCCTGGGCCTGACGATAGAGAGATATAGGGCAAGGCGATGGAAACACGGGCAAATAACGTCTGGGTCGGCGCAGTCACCCTTGTCCTGCTGGCGTTGCTGGCGGCTTTCGTGATCTGGATCGCGCGGCTGAACCAGGGCGCGCAGAATGAATACGACATTTTCTTCAAGCAGTCGGTCGATGGCCTCGCAAAGGGCTCTGAGGTCGCTTACGCGGGCGTGCCGGCGGGTCAGGTCAGCCAGATCGAGCTGTGGCCTCAGGACCCCAGCTTCATTCGCGTTCGTATCCGCGTGGATGAGAAGGTGCCGATCACCGTGGGCACCACCGCCACGATCCAGGGCAGTTTCACCGGCGTGTCGGACATTCAGCTGGAGGGCGCGCAAAAGGGTGCGCCGCCGATCGTGGAGCCGGGGCCGGATGGGGTGCCCGTGATCCCCACGCGCCGGGGCGGCTTCGGCGAAATTCTCTCCAACGCGCCGCTGCTGCTGGAACGGCTGGCGACGCTGACCGAGAACCTCAACCTCATGCTGAACGAAGACAACCGCAAGTCGCTGTCCGGCATCCTGGAAAACACCAACAAGATGACGCGCGATATCTCGGCGGCGACGCCCGAATTTCGCGGGGCGATGGTGGAGCTGCAAAAGTCGCTGGCACAGGCGCGCCTGACGCTGCAATCCTTCCAGAACGTGGCCGACAAGGCGGATGGCGTGCTGGGCAGCGAGGGTAATTCGCTGGCGGTGCAGCTTCGCCGCACGCTGGGTTCGGCCGAGAGCGCGATGAACCAGCTGAACAAGACGCTGGAAACCGCGCAGCCCGCGTTCAACCAGGTTTCCACCTCGACGATCCCGGCGGCCGAGGCGGCGATCCGCGATCTCCGGGCGACCACCAAGGCGCTGCGCAACGTGACCGAGAAGATCGACGAACGCGGTGCCGGCGCGCTGCTGAGGGGGCAGTCGGTGCCGGACTACAAGCCATGACGAAGCAGCAGGCCATCACCGGTCCATCCGCTCCGTCCGCAAACAGGAAAAAGGCTACAGGCATGTCCGCATTCCGCCCGAAGATCGTCGCCGGTTCGGCTATTGCGCTGGCCGCCAGCCTCCTGCTGTCGAGCTGCCTTGGCCTGGGCGGCAAGGCGCCCAAGCAATTGATCAGCCTAGTGCCCACCTCCAGCGCACAAGCGGGGCCAGCCGTCACGGCGGATAGCAAAAACGCGATCGTCATCATGGACCCGGAGTCCGATCGCAGCCTGGAAATGCTGCGCGTTCCCGTCCGCGTGAACGCGGCGACCATCGCCTATCTCACCGACGTAGCGTGGATCGAAAAGCCCTCGCGCCAGTTCCGCGGCGTCCTGGCCGAAACGTTGCGCACGCGTACGCAGCGGCTGGTTGTTGAAGATGGCGATTTCGACGCGGTGGGCAGCACGATGCTGACCGGCCGCCTGCTCGCCATGGGCTACGACGCGCCGACGCAATCTGTCGTCGTCCGCATCGACATGCAGCGGCACGAAAAAGGCGGTGCGATCATCTCACGCCGGTTCGAGGCCGTGGTCCCCGGTATTCAGGCGAAAGCCGCCCCTGTGGCCGCGGCGCTGGGCACGGCTGTGAACGACGTTGCCGGGCAAGTCGCCACGTGGGTGGTGGGCTGACGATTTCAGGCTGACAGGCCGACAGGCTGGGTAAAGCCTTTAGCCGCGTCGCGCCAGTTCGGCAAAGCGGGCGGCTAGCAGGAATGCCTCGCGCCGCTGAGCGCGGCGTTCTTCGGCCTCCCATTCGCGCCCCCACAGATCGGCCTGCCACTCCTCTTCCAGATTGGCGGCCAGCCATAGCGCGTCCAGATCGGCATCCGGCGCGATTGCCAGCAGGCCAACCACGAACGAAGCGGACAAGCTGATCAGCATCCGCAGGGCGGCCAGGGTGAAGGCATCCTGCGCTTCCAGTTCGTGCCGCAGCCGTGCCAGCGTTTGGGCGGGTTGCGGCTTGTGGACGATCCCCGAGATGCGCGTGAAGTGAATGCCCAGCCGGGCTTCCGCCTCGCCCAGGATCGGCTCCCAGGTTTCCAGCTGGCGGCGGTGCAGCGGCTCGTCCGGATCGGCGCGATAGCACAGCGTGTCGGTTTCCGCGTAAGGCAGCAGCCCGGTAACGGCATCCTCCGCGCCGCCCGCGATCGCATCGATGGCATAGTCCGCCAAATCGCGCAGCGGGAAGCTGGTGGGGTCGATCGTCTCGCCTTGTGCCGACCACTCGGCCGCCAGCGCTTCGGCCAGCGCGCGCGTCGGCACGATCTGCGGCGCACCGGCCGCTGTCTTGATGCCGCGGCCATCCAGCAGAACGCGCCAGCCACCGTCCGCCGCCACGGTGGTGACGGCTTGATAGAAGCGCTTCACCTAGGTGTCCTCCACTTGCGCGCCAGAGCCGTAGGAATGACGAAGACGCCGACGAGTCCGATGATCAGCAGCAGATATCCCGCCCAGGTCGGCACCGCGCCATTCGCCAGCCGGCCGTTGCTCGCCAGCAGGCCCATCAACACGCAGCCGACGCCCGCCAGCCGCACCAGCTGGATCAGGAAAAAGCGCCCGCGCGCCGGATCGTGGCTCATGCGAGCAGGACCTTCCCCAATTGCTCGGGTGTCTCCACCACGACTTCCGCTCCGGCGGTCAGCAATTCACGCGGGAGATGATAGCCCCAATCGACGCCGATCGCCCGCACTCCGGCATCGCGCGCCATCTGCATGTCGAACGAGGTATCGCCGATCATCACTGCGTCCTGCTCACCCGCGCCGGCGTCTGCCAAGGCGGCCTGCAGCATCGCGGGATGGGGCTTGGAGGGGTGGCGGTCTGCCGTCTGCAGCGTCACGAACAGGTCGGCGATGCCGTTGTCCGCCAGGCAGTGCGCCAATCCGCGATCGGACATGCCGGTGGCGACGCCCAGCGTCCAGCCGCTGTCCGCAAGGCGGCGCAGCAGCTCCGGGATGCCGGGGAATAGCGGTTGCGATACGCGCCCGTCGCTGCGGGCGGTGCGGAACGCCAGCTTGTAGCTCTCCGCCAGCGC